>CAZOTW010000030.1:0-14886 GCA_964582845.1 uncultured Gammaproteobacteria bacterium | reverse complement strand
CAAGGTAGTGTTAATCGATCAATCACCTATCGGGAGAACTCCCAGGAGTAATCCGGCCACATACACCGGCATTTTTAGCCATATTCGTGATATTTTTGCGCAGCTTCCCCAGTCCCGTCAGCGAGGATACCATGCTGGGCGTTTTTCATTTAACGTCAAAGGAGGTCGGTGCGAAGCATGCGAAGGCGAAGGTCAGATAAAAATTGAAATGCAATTTCTCTCTGATGTCTACGTAACCTGCGAAGTATGTCACGGGACGAGATACAACACCGAGACACTGGAAGTAACATACCATGATAAAAATATTGCGCAGGTATTGGACATGACCGTAGAGGAAGCCGTAAATTTTTTTGAAACACACCCACTTTTATCGGAAAAACTTCAGGTGATACGCGATGTAGGCCTCGGATACATGCACTTGGGCCAGCCGGCAACAACACTTTCCGGAGGGGAAGCTCAGCGGGTGAAGTTGGCAACCGAGCTGCATAGGCGTTCGACCGGCAAGACCGTCTATATTTTGGATGAACCGACTACCGGGCTGCATTTTGCTGATTTGGAGAAATTATTGGCAGTGCTCCATAAATTAACAACTCTCGGCAATACCGTGATCATTATCGAACACAATCTCGACATTATTAAAAACGCAGATTGGATCATCGATTTAGGTCCCCAAGGCGGCGATGGCGGGGGAGCCGTTGTTACTTCAGGTACTCCTCGTATGGTTTCGCAAGTCCAAACATCCTATACAGGACAATTCCTCCGTAACATATTACAATAAAACGAATGAAATCTCTTCGATGTATTATTGCCTATTGGGTTATTGGCTTATTGGCTTATTTATTTATCACCCCTCTCCCGGTGTACGCAGCCGGCGAATTTCAAGCCGACTACGAGGTACAGTATGCAATCTCCCCAAACGGAAATACCATTGTAACGCAAAACGTAGCGCTCACCAATAAAATGACCAACTTGTATGCGCAAAAATATTCTATTGTCATCGACTCTACAAAAATAAAAAACGTCATTGCGTTTGATAATAAAGGGATTGTCAGCCCAATAATTTCCCAGAAAAACGGCAAGACGGAAATCGTTTTACCTTTTAATGATAAAGTTGTCGGTCTTGGCAACAAACTGCCGTTTTCCCTTCGGTATGAAGATACCGATATCGCACGTAAAAACGGTAGTATATGGGAGATAAACATTCCTGGAGTAGCCAGTGATCCTGACCTGGGAAGCTACGTCGTTTCCCTTCGTGTGCCTCCTACCTTTGGCCCCAATGCCTACATGACCCCGCTCCCTGCTGCGGCAGGGCGCTGGACCAAGGAGCAGATGGTTCAAGGGGGAATTAGTGCCGCCTACGGTAATCTGCAGGTATTTACCGTATCTCTTTCGTATTACTTGTCAAATCCAAGCGTGAAGATACGCTCGTCTGAAATAAGTTTGCCGCCTGATACGGCATATCAACATGTATTGATCCAATCGCTTGATCCGAAGCCAAAAACGGTCGTACGCGATGCGGACGGTAATTGGATCGCAAAATATGATTTACTTCCTGCAACGCAGATTACCATACAAGCAAAAATCCTTATCTCCCTGACGCTAAAACCGAGAGATGATTATTCCGAGAGTCACCCTGATCCTTCGATGTATACCGAGCCACTCAAATATTGGGAAGCACAAAATCCGGATATTGTCGCTCTGGCGCAAAAATATAGAACACCCCGCGATATCTATGACTATGTCGTTGGCACCCTTGGGTATGATTATAAGCGCGTGAGCGGGGGTCCGGTCCGCAAAGGTGCTGCAGCAGCGCTTACGAGTCCGAAAAATTCTATCTGCATGGAATTTACCGATCTCTTTATAGCAATTGCCAGGGCCGCAGGAATCCCGGCTCGTGAAAATGTAGGATATGCATTCACCAATAACGCGAAATTGCGGCCGCTTTCCCTTATCGCTGATGTGCTGCATGCCTGGCCGGAGTATTATGATAAAGAGCGCAAGATGTGGATTCCGATTGATCCCACGTGGGCAAATACCACAGGCGGGGTGGATTATTTCAATAAACTTGATTTCAATCACATCGTATTTTCAGTCCATGGCTTGTCAAGCGACTACCCGTACCCCGCCGGATTTTATAAAAAGGCAGGAAAAACCACGAAAGATGTCGCGGTCAATTTTGCCGATAGTCCGCCAATTTTCACCGGTGGAAGCGTTGCCGCTCGCATCACATTCCCATCTTCAGTGACTTCAGGGTTTACCGCACGCGGGAATGTGATTGTGGAAAATACAAGCGGAGAAATGGTTTCTCACGCAACTATTGCTATCGCGTCGCTACCTTTTGATGTTTCTCTCCATAAAATATTTACGGATCTGCCTCCGTTTGCCTCAGAAACCATACCGATCGCTATACCACTTCTCAGTTATTTTATGAAAGGAAAAGGGACGGTTACCGTGACATTGAATGACGCGACGGAGAAATACTTTTTTGACATACATCCACTCGTGTATCAATATATAGTGCCATTGATTATTTTTGCGATCGTCCTTTTTGTACTTGCCTGGATAATCGTTCGCTTTCCGCACGTATGGAAACACCACAAGAAATAGCACGAAGCCTCCCACATGCCCCCGGCGTCTATATCTATAAGAATTTGGACAACGTCGTATTGTATGTGGGTAAAGCAAAAGATTTAAAACGTCGCGTCATGCAATATTTTCATCGCGACGATGCCGTCGGAGCAAAAACTAGACTGTTGGTATCGCAGATCGCTCATATAGAAACCATACGCACCCAGAGTGAGTTTGATGCATTGCTTTTAGAAGCAAAGCGTATCCATGATTTTTATCCAAAATACAATGTGGTAGCAAAAGATGACAAAAGTCCTCTGTACGTCGCCATTACCATGGATGAAGAGTTACCACGAATTCTCTTTGTGAGAAAGCCAAAAAACGAATCAGCTTGTCCGTCTGGCAAGCGTTTAATTTTTGGACCGTTTCAATCGGGGAGAACGATTCGCTCCATACTCCGACTGCTTCGTCGCGTCGTACCGTATTGCTCACAGAAAATACGAAATGGTAAGCCCTGCTTCTATACGCACTTAGGATTATGCGATCCTTGTCCCTCGGTCATATTGCGTCTCCCTGATTCTGAAGAAAAAAAGACGCTCACCCGTTTATATCGAAAGCATATCCGTCATATTGCCGATATCCTTTCCGGCAAATCGACTGCAGTTCTCGCGGATATGGAAAAAGAAATGCATACACTGGCAAACCATAATGATTTTGAAAAAGCAAATACGGTAAAAATGTCCATCGATCGATTGAATGAAATTCACACCCATCATTACGATCCATCTCTCTACATCGAAAACGACTCGTTCTTAGCACACGTCACAGAACAACAGATCGATGACTTACGAAAAGCGCTCCAGCCGTTTTTTCCCGATATGGCACCGTTACACCGAATTGAGTGTGTTGACGTTTCAAACACGCCTGGCCAGTTTGCAGCTGCATCACTTGTCGTTTTATCCGATGGAAGGCCGGACACGTCATTGTACAGACGATTTCACATACGATCGAGTGATACGTCAAGCGATGTCGCCATGATAGAAGAAGTCATACGAAGGAGATTTGCACACAAAGAATGGAGCTATCCGGATTTACTCGTCATCGACGGAGGGAAAGGACAGTTGCAAAGCGCCCTTGGCGCCATGCATTCTCTGGGTATACATCTGCCGGTCGTGGGTCTGGCCAAACGTGATGAAGAAATCATCGTTTTTGACAACAATCGTTATCTCGTCCTACGCCTCCCGAGAACCAGCCCGGCGCTTCACCTTGTCCAGCTTGTTCGGGACGAATCACATAGGTTTGCTCTGTCCTATCATAAGAAGCTCCGTGCAAAGGCATTTCTAGGTCGTTTGACCACTACGACCCAATTTGATACCATTACCAAACATGAAGCATCTCATAAGAGTCTTCCTTTTTAACGTATTCGCTCTTTGGCTGACGAGTCAGATATTACCCGGTTTAGTCGCGCCGGGTGGTTGGCAGACCATGCTCTTTGCCGGGTTTGTTCTGAGCTTGCTGATGCTTATCGTCGTACCGATCTTACGCATATTATTTATACCCATTAATATACTCACGTTTGGTCTCCTTTCGTGGCTTATTAATGTGATTGTCATATACCTCCTGACGTTTTTCGTACCGGAAATCCATGTTCGCGACTGGATATTTAAAGGCATTACCTGGAGTGGATTTGTGATACCATCCATCCATTTCACGTATTTCATGTCGCTTGTTGCAACGTCTTTTTGTATATCAATTATTACGGACGTTTTGCATTACGTCAGCGATGAATAATAGTATGAAAAAGGTTCAGCTACCGAAAATTGTCTGCGTGGGGGGTGGAACGGGAACGTTTGTTGCTCTCAAAGGACTCAAATGCTATCCCTCTAACCTTTCAGCGATCGTAACAATGAGCGACAGCGGCGGCAGCAACCAACGCATTCGTGATGAATTTGGTCTATTGCCGACGTCTGATATACGTCAATGCCTAGTCGCTCTTTCCGATGAAAATGGCGGGGCAGGATTACTTCGGAAACTTTTTATGTACCGATTTGAAAAAGGAGCCGGCCTATCTGGTATGACATTCGGCAACATTTTTATGGCCGCTCTCTCCGATATTCTGGGTTCCCAGGCCGAAGCCATCCGCCAAACAGGCAAAGTGCTTCGCATACACGGCAACGTTCTTCCGGTTTCTTTTACCAAAACAAATCTATTTGCTGTCTACGAAGACGGCCATGTGCTTACCGAGGAACACCTGATAGACGAACCTTCCCATGACGGTACCATGAAAATTACCAATGTGTATCTTAAACCAAAAGCTACCGCAAATCCCCAAGCCCTTAAGGTAATCGAGGAGGCAGACATGATAGTCCTGGGTCCCGGTGACCTCTATACCAGCCTTGTTCCAAACCTTCTCGTAGAAGGAGTCGCGGGCGCCATACAAAAATCAAAAGCCAAAAAAGTCTACGTCGTAAATCTTATGACGAAATACGGTCAGACGTATGACTATAGTGCGCTCGATCATGTGCGTACGGTAAAATCTTTTATCGGCGAGTGCATCGATGTTGTCATCATCAATAGTGCTCCCATGCCTCCCAAAGCGCTTCAGATATACGCGAAATACCAAGAACGGCCCGTTGCCGATGACCTCGCGACGTCGTCCCCTATGCGCGTTATACGAGCAGACGTTGTGGGCCGAAAGTTTACTGTCAAAGCAAAAAGCGATACACTGGTACGGAGTCTCATTCGGCACGACAGTGAAAAACTCGCTCGAACGCTCATGGGATTACTTGATACATAAAATTGTATGAAAATAGCATTACTTGCCATCCATGTCATTGTCGCCGTCTCCCTTATCAGTCTCATTCTTCTCCAAAACAGCAAAGGGGGCCTAAGCGCTGGACTTGGAGGGGGTGGAGAATTTTACCGCAGTAAACGCGGTGCGGAACGTGTAGTGTTTACCGCTACTATTATCGTTTCGGTACTTTTCCTTATTACATCGATTCTTAACCTATTTGTTCGTTAGTTGGACAAGACCCGCTATGACACTCTTTCGACGCTCACGACTATTGTATCTCATTGCCATGGAGTTGGCTCAAAAATACACCAAATCGCTGGTATTGGGGTTTGTCGCTGGGCTCGTACTGTCTTTGGGATTTTGGCGCGTCTACCCATTTATACAAGCACACTGGCTCTCACCTGTGGATCGCATTGGCATGGTGGGTGCGTTTACGCCTACAACTCTCCCGTTATCCATACAAAAGCGTATAAGCTTGGGACTTACCGATATAAATCCCGACGGCAGTGTAAAACCGGCTTTGGCTACGTCGTGGGTCGCAACAGATAGTGGTAAAATATTTACATTTTTCCTTCGAACTGACGCTATGTGGCATAATGGAAAACCGGTGGAAGCAAAAGATGTAAACTACAATATCAAAAATGTCACATTCACGGTCTTGGACCCCAAAACAATTCGTGTGACGTTAAATAGCTCGTATAGTCCCTTTCCAACACTTGTCTCTCGGCCATTATTTCAACCTGGGCTCGTCGGATTTGGTGAATACAAAGTATCCAGTATCCAGCTTATCGGCGACACAGTAGAATATATTAAACTTATTCCCTCACATGCCAACTCCAAAAATCGCGCGCGCGAGTATCGATTTTATAAAACGGAAACTGAAGCGATCACTGCGTACAAAGTTGGGGACATAAATGAACTGGATGATTTATCATCATCGTATGACCTGCAATCATGGGGTCAAACAGAGGTCAATGAATCGACAAAATACGGCAGAATCGTGTCGCTTTTTTTCAATCTAAACGACCCGATTCTGCGTGATAAATCCGTGCGCCAAGGACTTTCTTTTGCGTTGCCCCAAATACCCGGCGAACACGCATATTCACCTATTTCCAAGACATCGTGGGCATATACAGATAAAGTCAAACGCTATCCGCCGGATGCCACCCAGGCCGCGAAGCTTCTGGATATCATCAAAATTTCCTCATCTTCTGCAAGCCTCGTGATTGCCACGTTTATCCAATATGTGGACCTTGCTCAGGATATCGCCAACAGCTGGACAGCAGCCGGTGTACCGACCACCGTTCGGGTCGTCAGCGATATTCCTTCCGGCTATCAAATCCTGTTAAGCGCACAGGACGTGCCGCCAGATCCCGACCAATATCCATTTTGGCATTCGACACAAACCCAGACCAATGTAACCGGCTATGCCAATGTCAAAATTGATAAACTCCTGGAGGACGGGCGACAAGAGATCGATACGGAAAAACGAAAAACCATTTACGCGGATTTTCAGCGCAGGCTTGTGGACGATGATCCTGCAACATTCCTCTATTACGCAAAATCATACACGATAAACAGGAAATGATGTACTATCTATGCTCTCACATGGAACTCTATGCCATTAATATCACTCTCTGCGTCATGGGTTTTTTTGATGTCCAGCTCAAATGAGGTTGTCGATCCCAATACCCTTGTAAGGGCTCCTTGACACACCTCTAAGCCTTAGCCTAGTATAAAATTACTGCTCATATGAAGAAAAATATTCAAAAACTACAAGAAACCCCCTCATCCTCACCGCTACCACCACCATTAGTTCAGGAAAATGATCTCGTACGCCCGACCGGCATCAAAGAACTAGACACAATGCTCCACGGCGGATTCCCGAGCAATGCAACAATACTTCTGGCTGGCGCATCAGGATGCGGAAAAACTATTTTAAGCATGCAATGGCTCATGGAAGGATACCGGCTATATCAAGAACCTGGAATGTATATTTCATTGACAGAACCCATCAACAAGATGGTAAAAACAGCCCAACAACTTTCTTTTTTCAAGCAAGAATACTTGACGCCCGGAAAAGTATTTTTTGAAGATTTACGTACGATTCTTCACAACTTGGGACTTGATAGTAAGGAAATAACTGTCAAGGACATAGACAGAATTGTTGACGCCCTAAGCGATTTAATGTACCAATGCAACGCCAAACGCATCGTGATAGATTCCATTACTGCTATAGCCTATCGGTTGCATGACGAGCATTTGATTCGGACATTTATCCACCAATTAGACGCGCTCCTCGCTCAAACGCAGATTAATCTCATTTTGACCTCGGAAGTGACAGGAGAAGGATATTCAATATTTGGTGTAGAAGAATTCATTTCCGACGGAATCCTTAAACTCACTCGAGAAAAACAAAAAGAGGAACGGGTTAATAGACTGTATATCATTAAAATGCGCGGCACCGATTTTGATAGCCATCCTGCGTCGTACCGAATTACCACGCAAGGAATTCGTTTCTATCCGCGGCTACTACGGGATCTGACGTATCATGTTTCCGCCAAACGCATTCCCACGGGAATAAAGGGGCTTGATGAAATGACCAACGGTGGTTACTTTGAAGGATCTTCCGTGCTCGTCACAGGCTCTTCAGGATCGGGCAAATCCCTCCTATCCCTGCAATTTTTGCTCCAAGGGCTCAAAGATGGAAAAAAGGTAATGCTTGTTTCGTTTGAAGAATCAAGGGATCAGATTATGCGAAACGCCAAAGGATTCAACTGGGATTTGGAGACGTACGAACAACAGGGGAAATTCAAACTTATTTCCGCGTATCCAGAACAAAAATACCTCGAGGAACATATCGATATGATCCGAAGCGAAATCGAAACGTTTGGTGCAAACTTGATGGTCATAGATTCGCTGTCTTCTCTGGGAAATGTATTTATGGAAGATGTCGTCAGGGATTTTGTGTCGCGTTTGAATGGCTACCTTAAAGAGAAGCTCGTCACTACAATCTACACGCATGCTACAGCAACCCTCTTGGGGGCCAACCAAATCACCGATGCGCATCTGTCTACCATCACGGATCATATTATTATGCTACGGTACGTGGAAATTCAATCCGAACTACGACACGCACTTCTCATACTGAAAATGCGCGGAAGTAACCACGATAAAAAACTCAAGGAGATTGTTTTCACGCCGCAAGGGCTTGAAATATCTGGTGAATTCAGCGGACTTGAAGGAGTGTTAAGCGGCTCTACGCACAAAGTATCAGAATCTATCGAAGAGCAACTTCATGCGCTGTTTATGGAAACGCTCGGGCCCATGGGTGAAAAGATATTTCATGAGGAAAAGACGAAAGGTTTGACATATGAAAGTATCAAGAAGCTGATTGACGACTTATCAAACCAGGGAGTAGTCTCTGTCCGTAGGAAAGAAGAATTCCTCACCTCGGCTGGACTGGTTTATGGGAAAAAACCGGTTTCAGTATATACCGGGGAAAAATCAGAAGAGAAATCAGAAAATAAAAAAGGAGTTGGACAATTATTCAACATATTGAAAGGA
Organism: uncultured Gammaproteobacteria bacterium; assembly: GCA_964582845.1. GTDB lineage: Bacteria > Patescibacteriota > Microgenomatia > UBA10105 > UBA927 > CAZOTW01. Next base: position 5,957 of record CAZOTW010000030.1, on the reverse strand, counting down.
GGTGAAACCAAATGAGAAATAGTATTATTGTGGTTGTTTTGATAATTATAGGACTTTTGGGCTGGCTCGGTTATCAAAATTTCCTGAAACCAAAATCTCCTGAAAATCAAACAATTACAACAGCTAAAGAAGGAACGGCAGCAAAAACACTATTAACACCGGAAATTGAAGCTGTCCTTGTCAAAAAAATACAATTGTTGGAAAATTTTGCCAAACAATCAAATATCGTTTCGGCCGTTGAAGCTCAAAATGTGAAAAATGTCGGTTTGACTCAATCAACGATAAAAGAGTTAGACAATAAATGGATAGCGACTCAAGGAACGGATGATTTTATCAAATCATTTCTGACAAACAACACAGCAAATGCGCTGGCAACATTCCAGGATAACAACCCGGGATTTGTCGAAATATTCGTGACCGATAAATACGGATTGATAGCAGGTGAAACCAATAAAACCAGCGATTATCTGCAAAGTGATGAAGACTGGTGGATAAAGGCGTTCAATAACGGATCTGGAAAAGCATATCATAGCGAGATAGAGTATGATGATAGTTCAAAATCAGAATCTATCGCCCTATATGTGCCGATCAATAACAATCAGAAGACAACAATAGGGGTAATAAAGGGAGTATTCGCCGTTACGGCAATTCAGAAAGAATTGTAGTATACCGATTTAGTCTAATTCCCAATCTAAAATTATTTGCTTTGGGAATTAGGCCATCTTGAGATACGATAGACATATCATGAAAATATTAGATTCAATCCAACTCAAATTATTGACTATTATTGCCATAGCTTCGTTGGGTGTCATCTTTGTGGGATTATTATCTGTCTTCAGTTTAAGAAGGATAACAGATAATTTCAGTAATTATATAGATGCCTCTACTTCCAAAGTACAAAGTATCCAAAAGGCACTTATTTCTTTGGAAAATGCCAATAGTAGTCTCGCTTTTGCGCTTTCGTATGAAAATTTAGAAAATCTTGATGATATCAACCGAAATGAATCAGATTTCAACCATGCCATATTACAATATAGTGTTTTTGTTAATGCCCTTATTTGGGGAAGTGCATCCGAGGAATTCCAAAATCAGGATGGCGGAATTATCTATTCTGAATGGAAACGGATGGAAATACCCAAAGATTTTTTGGTTCCTCCCGCTGACGAGAAGGAAAAGAAAACAGTTGAAGAGCTTGGGACAAGCATTACACCATTCGTGACAGACGCCCAAAAAATTTTTTCATTAAAAAGAAAGATTCTTCGTCAAAGCTCAACAGTTCAACAAGGTGATATTGATAAATCCAAAACAGAACTAGCTTCTTTGGTTTTATCGCTAAAAACCTCCAGAGAGAATATCAGCAAACTCATTGAGACATACATTTCCCAAACAGATGTGGTAATGAAAACAGAGATAGAACAGCAGAACAAATTTACGAAGTCACTATATCAGCTCATTTTTACCTTCATAGGGTTAAATCTGCTTGCTGTGGTCATAATAAGCACATACATAACTCGCTTTTTGATCTTGATACCTATCCAACAATTAACAAAAGTTGTCAATGATATTTCCACAGGTAAGCTTGATTCAAAAATCGATCCGCGGCTGCTTGAATCCAAAGGTGAAATCGGAGACCTTGCCAGAGCGTTTGACCGAACAGTCGTAAGCCTCAAGCTCGCGATGAGGGAAAAAGGGCAGACGGGTCAATCAGACACATCCACGACCAAAGAAGCAACCTAGACGTTTCGCTCGTCTCGCCTGGATCTTATTGATAAGTTTCTCGTTTATGGCAAAAACCCATGACAGATTTGCGGCACTTCGCTATCGGGATTTTCGACTCCTGTGGATCGGGCTTCTCATTTCCAATATCGGTTCTCAGATGCAATTTGCTGCGATCAATTGGCATATTTTCATTTTGACGCATTCCGCGCTCGCCCTAGGGCTTATTGGGTTATCCCGATTTATTCCGGTTACCATTTTTGCTCTTATCGGTGGCAGTGTCGCTGACGCCCATAACCGCAAAAAAATACTCCTCATTACGCAAACAGCGCTCACTTTACTTTCCGGTGTTCTTGCCATATCGACATTCACCCATACGGTAACGCCGCCAATCATTTATATCATCACCGCTCTTTCGGCAATGGCGCTTGCGTTTGATACGCCACCTCGGCAGGCAATGGTCCCGAATCTCGTTGACCGCGATCATATCTCAAACGCCATGAGCCTTAACGTCATGATGTGGCAAATATCCATGGTTTTGGGACCCGCCCTCTCGGGATTTGTGATTGGACTGTTCGGTATCGGAAGCGTTTACTTGATTAATGCATTTTCGTTTCTTGCGGTCATCATCGCGTTGATTCTTATGAAAACATCGGGAGAAATTGAAGGAAAACCTGCGAAGGTCTCTTTTCACGCGATGCTGGAAGGATTAGCATTCGTAAAATCAAAAACCATGATTTGGTCGACGATGCTTTTAGATTTTTTTAGTAGTTTTTTTGCTTCGGCTACCGCACTGCTTCCTATATTTTCCGAAAAAATTCTGCATGTGGGGCCCATCGGATACGGCCTGTTGTATGCCGCTCAATCGGTGGGTGCCGTCGCGGCGGGATATGTCATGGCGCATGTCGGGAATATCAAACACCAAGGAAAAATTATTCTAGCATCCGTTGCCGTGTATGGTATAGCGACAATCGTATTTGGTTTTTCGCAACTCTTTCTCCTTTCGTTCCTTGCTCTGTTTATTGTCGGATTCGGAGATAGTGTGAGTACGGTTCTTCGAAATACGATTCGAAACCTCGCGACGCCCGACTACATCCGGGGCCGCATGACGTCGGTAAACATGATCTTCTTTTTGGGCGGGCCGCAGCTTGGAGAATTTGAAGCCGGTGTTCTTGCCGCTTTCGTTGGTGTTCCATGGTCCGTGGCACTTGGAGGGATCGGGACGTTATTGGTCGTCGCGACGGTTTTTGTGGCAATTCCGCAAATCCGCACCTATTCACGCGAGGAATAATCCAGCACGTGGGCAATTGCCGCCTTTATAAGGAAAAAGAAGTGTAAAACGACGAACACGTTGGTTGCGCGGATATCAAAAATCGTCATTCCCTTAGGCTCCTGCGTCATCAATACCCACAGGCCTTTTATTCCCAAAAAACACAGAGAAAGGATCAGGTACCAACGAGCGGTACTCCGGTGTTTCGTATCGAGGTAAAGGATAAACAGTAAAGGCAGGCTGTAATAAAGCCGGTAGTTAAAAGAGATTTCAGGAACGAGGTTAATGAATGCGATAACATATACTATTGCAAGTATTTGTAGCCTGTTATCGCATCGGTGAGCCAATAGATGGCGAACGTACCTGGGTATTTTTTTCAGCAGCCTCATCGGCACGTCCATAACAATGGGAAGCACAAAGGTGAAGAGAAATAATATACCTGAGAGAATCCCGATAATTTTATACTCTCTGTTCGGATGCCATGATTGCCGGGAAACAGCATCGGTCGCAAGCGATGTGAATGCGGTAAATGAGTGATTAAAGTTGATGCTGTCGTACGTGGTAAATGTAACAGATTGTTCAAAATTCTTCGTCGCATCAAGAAGTTGTGTAAGCGTGCTTGGAGCGCCGTAGACATGCGGGAGGTACAAAAACGCAAAGAATGTCAGTATTGAGACTGCCGCGATAGCTGGGGCACCCGGAGTGGTCAATATAATGAGGATGCTAAATGGGAGGAAAAATAACTTGGAATTTGTAAGAAATCCGAGAAGAATTCCTACAATAATCGGCACAAAAAGATTGGTTTTTGTTTTGTGATCTGTTTTGGATTGAGCAAGAACCAACACAATGCCAAAAAGAAGCGAGTAGAGAATATCCACATTCCCACGTACCAACCCCATGCTTCCGGGGATGCCGAGTAAAAAAGCAAACAGAAAGAGCAAAAAAACAGGTCTGGCCTCCGGATGCGTATGGGTTATCCAGAAAATAAAGAATGCATAGCCGCATATAGCTGCAAGCAGTAACCACTGGTAAAAAATACTCGTGCAAGTAGCCTCAAAACATAATCCCCGGTTTTGCGCGAATTCTAACAACGGAATAGTTATCACGGAAAGCGATGGGCCATAAATACCGGTACTCAGGTAAAAGTTTTCGCCATGCTTCATGAGAATCGCGGGTTTTATGACGCCATTCCAAAAATCTCCCGCAACGTTTGCCTGTGAAACAAATTCCTCAGGCGCGGCAACGGTATTTGTATAGTTCACGAGCGTGGGAGCCAGTCTGCTTAAAATAACAGACCCCAAAAGCAGAATAAGCACAAGTAACACGTTGTCGAGAGTCCAGGATTTGAGGCGTTCGTATATGCGCATCACACATCCACTATACCATGTAAAAGGTTTGTATTTAATAGATATATCGCATACAATTGGTACCACAAGTAAGCGACCGCTTAGCTCAACGGTAGAGCACTTCGTTTACATCGAAGGGGTTGGGGGTTCAAATCCCTCAGCGGTCACACAGGTCTTGCGACAAGCGATAAACATATGAGTCAAAACATCAAACAGATTATTTGCATTATTACCCTCCTTCAAACGAGGGCTCTTAGGTTGGATGTTTAGAAAGTCTGAAACGTTCAAATTAACGAGACCCCGCAAAGAAGCGGGGTTTTTTTATGGTCTATGCACGAAAGCGAACAATCATGTATTAGAATTATAAACGGCCATGTCTGCCCAGACCCGGATAATAAAAAATCCTGGGAGCTTTACGACCAGGATACATTTGAGGCAAGAATGAGTGATTCCGGGTGTCCTGGTGGTGGGTACGATGTCGGTCCTGCTCAACTGGAATATAACAGGCTTGCGCGCTATAGTGCATCGAAGGAGTTGGAGTATCAAATCCCCGAGCGGCAACCTGGCTAAGCTACGTTATTAGCTTTCTTCCTATGTCTCTTCGTCTTGATTGTCACAGGAAGAAGATTCATTTATAATGTTTGCATGCGATGCTTGCCCTGAGCAAACGAAGTGCGTCGAAGGGCCGCGATGGCTGAGGCTGAGCGTAAGCGAAGTCCCGAGCTTGTCGAGGGATAGTTTAAAAAAGTTTTGCCGAGATGGCCGAGGTAGTTTTACACTGTAACGATAGTTACATGTGCAAGGCGCCAGCGAACGCTGCGCGAGACAACTTCGATTAACAAGTATAACAATGCAGTATAATCTGCCGAGATGGCCGAGGTAGTCAAGGCGCGTGTCTGAAAAACACGTTATCTGGGTGCAATTCCTAGTCTCGGCACTGATATTCGCTTGCCTCACTTTGTTTCACTGCAGTGAGGAGCGCTGCATCAGTGCAAGCACTCAATAATAACTTAAGCGAATATCAGCCATATTGTAGTACGCTTCGGTGAAGTGAAACGAGCCGAAGCAAACGAATAATATGGCTTAAAAGAGCGCTTCGTTAGTGCACGCACTGTTTAAAACAGTAAACGAATGTTAGTCCTGTCGAAGCGCTCTTCATCGAAGCTTCGCGAGATGAAGGAAGCGAATGACAGGGCAGGTATGTATTATATTTACATTTTAAGAAGCAAGCTTGATAAGAAATTCTATACCGGATATACTTCAAACTTGAAAAGACGTCTAAAAGAACATCAGGATGGAAACGTTGACTCAACAAAAAATCGTCGGCCATTGGAGCTGATTTACTACGAGGCATATCGGGAAAAACAATTAGCATTAAATAGGGAGAAGTTTTTAAAGACAACAAAAGGTAAGGTACAATTGAGAAAACAGTTCGAAGTGCGGGCGTAGTTCACCGGTAGAATGTCTCCTTGCCAAGGAGAAGGTAGCGGGTTCAATTCCCGTCGCCCGCTCAGAATCAAAAAATCCCGTTCGTAACGGGATTTTTTGATATAATGAACTCATTGCCGGATCGTCTAATGGTAGGACACCAGACTTTGGATCTGGTTATTCTAGGTTCGAATCCT
>CAZOTW010000029.1:9245-15085 GCA_964582845.1 uncultured Gammaproteobacteria bacterium | reverse complement strand
AAAATTTTAGTTGTTTTGCCATATATACCTCCTTTAGAAACACTTAACGAATGTTATGAGTTTAGTGTTTCTTAAGCCCTCCGAAGCTTTACGCGAAGGAGGGCAACAATATTTTAATTAACAAACGCCAATATATCTTTCTGCTCCACGAGCATCCATTCTTCACCGTTTACTTTCACTTCATTGCCTCCCCATTTTTTGTACATAACTTTATCGCCGACTTTCACGACCATTTTAACTTTCTTGCCTTTGTCATCGGTAGTACCGGGACCGACAGCCATCACCTGTCCCATCTGGGGTTTTTCTTTTGCACTATCGGGGAGAATAATACCGGAAGGAAGTTTTTCTTCCGCCTGAAGGGGCTTCACGAGGACATTATCAAATAACGGTTTAATATTTACTTTTGACATAGAAACCCTCCTTTAAAAAACAAACTATACTAATGCTCCAGCAGAATTTTCTTGGCAGTCTTTTGAAGTGACTGCTATTTTAGCTTGCGTAAAAAACATTGTCAAGGGGTATATTTTGAGTTGCTAGACGGTTAGCAAGAGCCGCCTTCACCCATCCCCTGGCATCGCGCGGATGAAACCGCAGCATATGATCGGTAATTACCTCATTCGTCCGTCGATTTTTCATATACCATAATTGGGCGCGTCTCGCGGCCGGCTCCAACAGACGAAGAAAGGAAATGGCCACCGATCGGACTAGGTGAATATCTGTCACATGGTGGTGCATAACGGCACGATCCTTTACGGATCTGGCAGCCATGGGCAAAAACGTTTGTACCCACTGGTTTGCCTCTAAAAACCTGGCGTACATCCCGTCTCGAGCCCACAATGGCTTCATCTGTATCGTCTCATGGGCGGAAAACAAATCGCGCTCTTTGGCTGGAACTCGGAGAGACCCGGCACTCATAAACATATTAAGGCAGACTTTATCCGAGACTTCGGTATCCCCGGGCTTACGCCGCCGCCCGATGCGGTCAACGAGGATAACGGAAAGGAGCCGGGTAATCCACAATGTTCCGGGCGAGGTAATGATGAAAAAATCTATATCATCATCTTTTTTTGCGTTACTCATAGCAAGAGCGCCGGTGACGCCAACGAGTTCAATAGTGGGAATTCGCGCAAGAAGCTTCGCTACTGCATGGGCCACTTTCCATTTACGCGCTGACCAGGCAAACCGTTTTTTCCTGGTACTCACCAGTGATTCCCGATGAGAGAGATGAAAATACTCTCCTTTTTTTTCAATACCGGGGATGGGGGTAATGTGGATAAAAGATCTTCCGATACACCAATATGCCACCTCGTCACCGGTAAGTGGATAATCGAAAATGTCAGCGTATGCGATCGTGGCAAAGAGTGATTGACAAAGTGACAAGCCCATACATTTACGGACTCGTCGTTGGGGCAGTACCGGTCGTTAATCCGTATCCTCCTAACACTTGTTGAAACCCTTGCGCGGTAGTACTAAGCGCTTCCGCCGGCCCTGTTCCGGTTCCCATAGCGTTTACTGCATCTTGCAAATATTTTATCATCTTATCATTAATCCCGTTATCAAACGTGCGCGATGCCAATGGAAATGATTTTGCCGTTTTGGCCTGCGTAATATACGCCCCGACGTATGGGTCGGCAGAAAGAATTGACGCTAATTCTACCCGCGCGTACGGCTCACCAAATAACCGAGAGGTGGACTCTGATGTATAGAGTTTGCTGACGGTATCTTTGCTCGTCAGGTATCTGACGAATTCCCAGGCCTGCTTGAAATACTTACTTTTGGTGGATACTCCTTCTACCCAATAGGAAGCCCAAGTCACCGTATTCCCCGGTAATTGCGGAATCGGTACAATTTTAAACCGGAGATTCGGGGCAATCTGTTTAATATCAAATGCCCGCCAGGATGGAGCCATAATCATCGCAACTTTCCCCGTCGCAAACGCGTAGATAGAATTGTCCATGGTGTCATTCCATGTGTAGACAGGGTCGGAGGGACTAGCGAATTTTCGATAAAAAATGAGTGCTTCCTCTGCCTGAGTACCCGTGGGAGCGGTGAGTTTTGCGCCATTTTGCATCATCATGGTCGCTACAATATCGCTGAAATTTTCTACATTCCCTGTAGTTCCTAGGGCGATAGCAGACGTTAAAATCGTATCGCCGTTTTTCACCGTCAGTTTTGGCACAATATTGAGGACGTCTTCCCATGTGGTTGGCGGCGTGACACCCGCAGAAGCAAAAAGATCTTCATTGTAATAGAGACCTAAGCCATCTATCATCATCGGTAACCCGTAAATCGTCTGCCCTCCCACAAGATCGTTCGTCGCCACAGGGTAAAACGTTGAAGAAAATTCACTTGCCGTCATAACCGAAGTGGGTGCCTGTGCAAGTTCATTCCGAAGCATGGGCGTCCAGGTATTGTGAAAACGAAACACGTCAGGTCCATCTCCTTTATTGATATATGCTTGAAGTCGTTCCCGATATTGCTGCGGCGACTGTTTCACATACTGTACTTTAATGTTTCCGTGCGATGATTCAAATTCCGTAAGCATATTTCTCACGATCGCGTCGTCCTCCCACAATCCCCAGTATGTTATCGTGACCGGTTGGGAACCGGCGATAAGGCCCAAAACAAATTTACCTCCTAAAACAACCAGGACGATAAGAACGAGAAATACGGCAATCATCATAAGCCGCCTGCCAAGAGGGTTTCCGGGCGGAACCACACTCGTCGGCGCTACTGCTCCTGAAGCGTCGGGAACGACGCCTTGTGGAATAAATGGATTTGCAGCATTTGCCTTGGGAGCTTCGCCGGAAGGAGGCACGACAAACGCCTCGGTAGCCACAGGCATATCGGTTGCTGGTTGTGGTTCCCCTTGCTCTGGTGGAGCTGATGGAAGCGTCTCGGTTTGAGGTGCTTCACCGCCAAGCGGGTTAGGGCTCGCGGGTTGTACGGGTGTAGGTTCCGATTGTCCCGCCGGTCGGTCGGGTGTTTGACTTGTCGAAAAAGAGTCTTGTCCCAGTGGAGGATACGTTTGTTCAGACGGAGCGGGCGGTGGAGAAGGTTCTCCCAAAGGCAAAGGGTTACCAGATTCTGGCGGTGGGGTTGCCGGCGGAGGATCACTGGCCATAACTACACCACCCTGCGATGATAATGGTTCGTCCATACCTATGCTTCTAGAATTAGATCTGACGATTTATTTGCTAGTATCTAGTACAATTATCATACCATGGGCGAGATAAAGAACAAACCGACTGATTTTTCACTCAAACACCATAAAATACTAGGGGTGTGGCTTCGCATGGTTCTGTTTGTTGTTATCGGAAGTATCGGGATTATAGCTGCGATGGCGATAGCGTTTGAAAAAAAATATGAAGGGAAGGTGTATCCGACGGTCTTTGTGGGAGGCGTATCTTTTGGAGGAAAAACACAAAAGGAAGTCGAAAATTACTGGGCGCAGAAAAACGAACCATTTGCCTCTGCTCTGTTTGAACTGAAATTCGAATCTACTGTAGCAACCGTCTCGGGGACCGATCTGGGGCTCGGGTATGATGCACGACTTTCCGCAGCACAGGCATATTCAGTCGGACGATCAAAGCAAATTTTAAGCAACCTCTATATATTATTTATCAATAATCATACGGATCTTAATCCTTACTTCCGCTGGAATAGCGACGTGGTGGATGCAACGTTAACGGACCTCGCCGAACAGATAGATATCCCTGTCGAAAACGCGCTGTTTTCGTTTGAAAACGGCAAAGTCACTGCATTTAAACCCTCTCGGGACGGCCGCCGCCTGAACATCGAGAAAGCAAAACAACGGCTCAAAGATGCGTTTGAAACGGAATCCCGAACGAACCAACAGCGATTAACCGTCTTTCTGCCGGTGGACGTTGTAAGACCATCGGTCACCACGGATAGCGCAAATAATTTCGGCATTCGCCAACTTATTGGCAATGGATATTCCGAATTTGCGGGGTCGATACAGGGACGTATCCATAACGTCGTACTTGCCGCTTCCCGACTCAATGGAATGTTGATTAAACCCGGGGAAACATTTTCTTTTAACAATGCAATCGGTGACATATCCGCAGCAACCGGATATCAATCCGCGTATATTATTAAAGATGGTCACACGGTATTGGGCGATGGCGGCGGTGTATGCCAAGTATCCACAACGCTCTTCCGGGCGGCTCTGGATGCGGGACTTCCTATCGTAGAGAGGCATGCTCATAATTATCGCGTTCATTATTATGAAGAAGGCGGATATAAACCCGGACTCGATGCCACGGTGTTTGCGCCGAGTGTTGACCTCAAATTCAAAAATGACACACCAGCCTATATCCTGATCCAAACGCACACCGACGTCTACAACCTGACACTGACGTTTAACCTCTACGGCACTACCGACGGCAGAAAATCGGAAATTTATAATCAGAAAATGTGGGGCGTCACCCGTCCCCCACCCGTTCTCTACCAGGATGACCCGACCTTACCAAAAGGGGTCGTCAAACAAGTCGATTTTGAAGCATGGGGGGCAAACGCCTCATTTCAATATCGGGTAACCCGCGATGGACAAACGTTGCAGGATACAACATTCGTATCCAATTACCGACCGTGGCAAGCAGTGTACCTACGAGGAACTCAATAAACAAATGTGCAAATCTACAAATCTACAAATGAATGATTGAATTATTTAATGATGTAATTATTTGATAATTTATTTGTTTATTTGCTTATTTGTCGGATTTGCAGATTGAGAATATACTCTTAAAACATGGAGACTAATCGAAATATAAAATCATCTGATAAACCAGACCGACGGGTGGTGCTGGTGGGGGGTTGTTTTGATTTACTCCACTTTGGCCATATTTCATTTTTGAAACAGGCAAAGGCGCAGGGCGATTATCTCATGGTTGCGCTTGAATCTGATGAAAATGTCCGAAGAGTGAAAGGTGATGCCCGGCCAATTCATACGCAACACCAGCGTCGCGAGATGCTTGAAGCGCTCTCCTTCGTTGACGAAGTCGTTGAACTTCCTCCGATGACCAAAGATGAAGAGTATTTTGCGCTCATTAGAAATATTAGGCCGGCGGTGATCGCTCTGACTGAAGGCGATCCGATTCTTGATAAAAAAATGGAACAGGCCAAACAAGCCGGCGCAAAAGTCGTGATTATCAGTAAGGTTCATACTCCATCCACCAGCCAACTGGCTAAGCTCCTTGACCTCGAGTAAAATACAGAAATGGTATTATGAAAATTCTCGCGATAGAATCATCATGTGATGAAACGGCTGCGGCAGTCGTCGAAGACGGAACGAAGATATTAGGGATGGCTGTGGCAACAAGTGCCACCATGCATGAAAAATACGGCGGGATCGTGCCGGAGGTAGCCGCGCGCGAACAGCTAAAATGTATCATTCCCGTAATCAAAGAAGCTCTTACTATTTCGCATAATAATTCCAGCTCACACGATAACAAGAAGAATAGTTCAATTATTCGAATAATTGAACTATTTGACGATATCGATGCAATAGCAGTGACCGTAGGACCAGGACTTATCGGTTCACTTCTTGTCGGTGTGGAAACAGCAAAGACAATAGCATACAAAACAGGCAAACCGATTATCCCCGTCAATCACGTCCTTGCCCATATGTACGCGAATTTTTTGGAGTCTTCTCCAAAAAATTCGCCCCGAGTCCTGAGCGCTAACCCTGAGCGAAGTCGAAGAGAAGTCGAAGGATCGAGGGACAACATTAAAAAAATTGAGTTTCCGGCTATTTCCTTAGTCGTCAGTGGCGGAAAAACGGAACTTTTTTTGATTACCCATTAAAAAGAATTAAAGTG
>CAZOTW010000029.1:0-9235 GCA_964582845.1 uncultured Gammaproteobacteria bacterium | reverse complement strand
CTCGGCGGGACGCTCGATGATGCCGCCGGGGAAGCATTTGATAAAACCGCGAGACTGTTGGGTTTTGGCAGCAAAGGCGGCGTGGCAATACAGGATGCTGCACAAAAAGTCAAAAGTCAAAAGGCAAAAGGCAAAATTTTTCTGCCCCGACCATTGATGCGCGATGAGACGCTTAATTTTTCCTTCTCCGGTTTAAAAACTGCGATCTCCCGAGTGTGGAAAAGTTATCCACAACATACCGAATCGCTTGTCAACGCTCTTGCTTATGAAGTCCAGGAATCCATCACGGATGTTTTAGTAGCAAAAACTTTACGCGCGGCGAAATTATATAGTGCGCGATCAATTCTCATTTCCGGCGGAGTGGCCGCAAATCTCCGACTCCGCGACAAATTCCAATCGACGATGAACGATGAACGATTAACGATGCGTTTCTTCGTTCCCCCTGTTTCACTGTGTACCGACAACGCAGCCTATATCGCAGCGTACGCATTTTTCAGGGGTAAACCTGTCGACTGGCACGAGATAACGGCAGTTCCTGATCTTTCTGTTGAAACTGTAGAATAAATAGTTCGATTATTCGAATAATCGAACTATTTGGAACAATAGATTTTTTGGAGGATGACCGCTTCTTCCCTACTCCACGGAGAATAGGTAGTCGGGTTCTTTTGTATTTCTGTAAGAAATGTTTTCCAATCCATCCATTTCCACTCATCTACCTCATTAGAATTCGGCTTGGGATTTCCTTCAAATGTGGCAACGAGAATCGGACAAATTTCATTTTCCACGATTCCGCTTTTGTCGGCAAACCGATAGCGGTACGATGACACTTCTTTGACATCAACACTAGTGATTCCTAGTTCCTCGCTAAGTCTTCGCTTGGCAGCGTCAACGACATGCTCGCCAGGAGCTGGATGTCCACAGACGGTGTTTGTCCATACACCCGGAAACGTTTTTTTCGTAAACGATCTATGAGTCAAAAGGAGTTTCCCCTTCGCGTTAAATACAAATAAAGAAAACCCCCGATGAAGCGATGTTTTAGTCGTGTGGACATCGCGTTTTGGCATCGTCCCTATCTCATTATTTTGTTCATCAACTAAAACGACTAGTTCCATAACTTTGTGCTTGCACTGAAAAGCGAAGCAACGTGTTTACGCGAGTGAAACAAAGTGGGCCCGCTTGGATTCGGACCAAGGACTCCGACATTATAAGTGTCGTACTCTACCACTGAGTTACAGGCCCCATGCATCGAATTATACCAATTTACGGTAATTTTCTCACATAATGACCTGCTATTACCTGAATCGCAGCAAGTATTCTTTCTTTTATCACAGTATTTTCTGCACGAACACCGCACGTACCATGACCAAACCCTTTCTGATCAATCTCACTTCTTTTGCTGGTTTTTATATAGGGTTTGACAAAGTATCGGAGAGGAACCCCAAGCAGTTTACTCCAATATTTCAATTCCGCTTGAACATTCATATCAGCATACAAATGCACATATACCCGTATCTTATGCAATGGTATATTAAGCGCCCGAAGCATCCAATATAACGCAAATTGCACCAGTTTAGGATCTGTATTATTAACGCTAATAGTACATCTTGATACCTTATTTCCCTCTCCCCAATAAAGGAATAACCCCGCAACTAACAGTTCTCGCTTGGATAAAGGTAAATATTTTTGTTTCTCTTCTCTTACGTATGAACTAAATCTCTCGTCTCTTTTCTTTTTCATCGTTTGCCGATATTTCTCAATTCTTATTTCATTATTTGCTCTCAAATTATTTATTTCTTCTCTCGTGAGCGGATACGCACGCAACCATTCGCTGAGCGTACTCTTACTTACTCCAAGTATAGATTTAATTTGACTATAACTTTTCTTTTGCTTTCGCAGCATGAGTGCCTTACGATGCAATACTACATTACTCATAGTGAACTAACGAAACATGTTTAAGGGAGACTAAATCAATAGTACAGTTTTCTGTAGAAAAATCAACTGATTTAATCAAGAGGAGTATATAGGTTTATAAGCTTACGCCCGAAGAAGTGACTCCATTTTCGCCTCAATCTCGTATGCCCGTTTTTTATTTTCTGCCAAAATGACATATTCAAGCTGCTGTTGCGCAAGCATATTGGCAGACACTATGACTATTCCTTCTTTTTTCCGCCTGTCATAGGTTATGGGAGCAAGCGAACTCACCACCGATTCAAATGTTAACTGCTGGGTTCTGGTGAATTTAAATGAATTATCAGACAATACATACCCTTCCGTCATAAAATTTTTTCCTAACAGCTCTTGGGCGATTTTATATACATGCGTTCCGCCGGTTCGTCGTGTGTTCGATTCCGATACATATATTTCTCCATTTTTCGCAGCAACAAAATCTACATCAAAATAACCTCTGTACCCGGCGCTTGCATATTGCTCTCCTATGTAATATCCCGTATCAATTAACCGTGTTGATATCCTATCGCTGACTACACCATCATGAATTTCTATACCCTTAAACACACCGTCCGGCAAAACGCGGCATCCACAGTAATACAAAAATTCTATCTTTCCGCTTTTGGTTATTTGAAACTCAACATTTGGAAACCCTCCGGCAACAGCATGTTGAACATGAATGAGCTGTTCTATAATTATTGGGAACATTGACCAATATTTATCTTTATCTAACCATTCTTGAATTACGTGCACACATGCTTTGTATTCAAAAGGAAAATCACCTTCACGAAAAATAAGAACACCTGCTCCGCTATGTCCTTTATTTGTTTTTATTACCACTCCTCGCTCCTTCATATATACACTTGCCGCAATTTGTGCTGCATCTACCGTATTGGCGCAGATCATTCCTTCCGGCATACGAAGGTCTGGTTCCCGCGCGCTGCTTTGCTGTGCTAACTGTCGTATCCCGGACTTGCTGCCGAAGTAATTCACTGTCCATGCTAATTCCTCATCTGGAGATTCCGGTGTATAGACGGTAATTCCCTTCTGACTTAAAGCATCTACAAGTTGAAAAAATTGATGTGACGCCGAGTATGCGAGAAGGGTCAATTTATTAACCGAATTGGCCTCGTCAATAAGCACCTGCATAATCTCAGAATCATTAATGATGTCTATGCATATTTGTCCTGTATGCACGCGGGGTACGAGTATACGGATGTTTTTTTTGTTGAACAGATATTTATAGTAATCTACAAGTGCCGGAGCAATTGGCTTGGGAGAAACGAAAATAACATCGTCTTCATCGGACAATGCGAACAACTGATGATCAGCGAGATTAGCGTTTTCCTCTATCTCAAACGACCGATCTTGATCCTTTGTGATACCGCCGATAAAAGGCCATACATCTTCCGATAAATTGGCTATGTAAACAATTTTCTCGATCTTTTTATTATCACCATTATGAGTATCTATATGCGGCTCCTGTATATCTTTCATACGATAACGAATACATTGAAGAATACATCATTTCCCACTGATGTAAAGGGAGTAAATTTTAAAGCCTTGCCCGTTGTGCTATCTCCGCTTCGACCAGCTCTCTAGCCCTCCCATACTTGAGACGTGATAATTGGATGATTGCAGCGGCGACTTTGGGATTCTTCGATGCGTTTATCTTTGTCATGTCTTTCGTCAGATCCATGCTAAACGGCTTCACCGGTTCATTCTTTACGTTAGTCTTTATGTATGCGTTAAATTTATCGATATTGATAAGATCTGCCTCATTAAAAGTCGGTTGAAATTCATGCTGTAAATAATTTGCATCGGTAACGCCTACGCGGAATGCAACGACAGTGCCGACGTTTCCAAACACCGCGTTTTTTACCTCCTCTTCCATTTGACCGATGAATTGGTTGGCGACGATAAGGTTCAGTCGATATTTACGTGCTTCGGAAAGTATCTGGGCAAAATCAGGAGTCGCAAAATTCTGAAACTCATCAACATAGAGATAAAAGTCCCGGCGTTGCTCTTCCGGCGTTTCCTGCCGACTCATGGCTGAAATGAGAATCCGTGGTACCAGAATAAGACCTAAGAAGTTGCTGTTTTCTTCACCGATTTTTCCTTTGGCTAAATTGACCAAGAGTATCTTTCCCTCATCCATAACTTTTCGGAAATCAAATGACGATTGCGACTGACCGATGATATTGCGCATGAGTTTATTGGTGACAAATCGGCCGAATTTGGAAACGATATAATCCAATACTTCTGATTTATGAAAATCAGCAGTTTGCGCTATTTGGTCAGTCCAATACCGTCTGATAATGGGATCCTGGAGTTTCGGCAGTAATTCCTGCACAAACGAGCTATCGGTTAAAACACGGACGACTTCCACAAACGTGTTCCCGGGCTCCACCATCACCGTCAACATCGCGTTTCTGATCGCATGCTCAAACCGGGGACCGATGATACCCGTCTTCATCGGATCGTATAGTTTGTACATGAGCCCGACAATTGACGTCACGACAAAATGTTTTTGCTCTTCAGTTTTTGCCTCCAACATATTGAGCCCCATCGGCCGGTCGGAATCTGATGGATCAAAATAGATCACATCCTCTGCTCGTTCCGGAGGAATGCGGCTCAGCACGCCATCGATCAAGTCTCCGTGGGGATCGATGACGGCAATTCCTTTTCCGGCATTTATATCCTGGACAATCATTTCCTCTAACAGTTGCGATTTACCGGTACCCGTTTTTCCGATAACGTACATGTGCCGCCGGCGGTCGTCCTCACCGACATAAATGGGACGCTCCACACCACGATACCGAGATTTCCCTAAAAATAATCCGCTCATCGGTATCTGGGAAGGCGCGGGTGCTCTTTTTGCATTGAGCCAGAATATGTGTGCAGTTTCTACCGATTTGTTCGGCAAATGAAATACGGTCGCAAGTTCATCGCTATTGAGGACGCTGTATTGCCGGAAAAACGGCAAGTTCATAATGGGAAAATACCGGTATATGAAGTCCATCATGAATAATTTCTTGAGCGGATAGCGCACTTTCGTAAAAAAATTATTATCGGAAGAAAATTGACTGAGACTCGCAAGCAAATTATCCAGATGCATTTTTGCTGCTTCTTGACTCGTCGACGAGACGACGCATCGAATGACCGCGTTAAATCCCGGCTTGCTCGTTTTTTGTTCCACTGCCTCCAGCGTCTTGGGATCGACTTTAAAACTCGCTTTCTCTGGATTGGCTTCATCTTTTTTTACTTTTGAAATATAGGATCTGCCAACGGCGCGCCACTTCCCTTCGGCGGGTTGTACTAATATCTGAATCGCTGCTCCTTCTCCGGGGCTCATCTTGGCCAGTACCGACGTAAGCGATGAAAGCGGATCCGTCGGCAAATCTCGGAATATCCGGATGGGAAAATGGTCCGAATATTTCAGACAAAGAGCCGCAAATGCTACTTTGCCCGTTTCGGAGAATATCGAATACTCTTCAACTTCTTTAATGTCCGCTCCCGGATACGCACCGTGAATTTGTTTTTCCACCAAATCAGTAAGCTTGCGCGGCACAGAAACATAGAAACGAATATCTTCTGGTTTGGCAACTATTTCAAATGAAAGATGCTCCTGTGGTTTAAGAAATGACCAAAACCCCCCATGGGCGATACTATGGAGACTTGCAAACATTTGCTCGGCGGCGTCAATTTTTATCTCATTATCCCGAGGAACAGCAATTTGGAGCAATACGGAATCCAGAGAATGCTCTTCTCTGTTTCGATATTTCCACAAGATAAATAACATATACCCAACAAGCGCTAAACCACCTAAAAAGATAGCCATAAGTAAAAGGCTGATACCAAACACTTCAACTTGATACGTAAGATCTAAAAATTGTTCCGGCATATAGTTATCGCTTTACACGTACCAATGTCCCATGCGTGGTTATAAGTGCGATATGTATCTGTTTGAGTCTTCGGACACACCACTCTGATAACCACCGCCATGAACTCACGACACTCTGGTGGAGCCCCTGGACGATTTGATCGTCAGAAATGGGCAATACAACAGTTTGTGTCACCGGAGGGACAATGTTTTGCCCCGCTGGTTTGACCCCCAAACTGGCGACGCTCGGAGGAATCGGCACGCTTGTCGGATGACCTCCCCCCCCTGCCGATGCAACTTCGCGGGGTAGCTCCAGTTCTTTTCCGCTGACGTCTGTTATCGTCTCTACGACATTGCCATCGACACCCAACTCTTTATGTACCGACCCAACCGAATGTATGGATTGAGACACATTATCCGTTTGTTTTGTCTGAACCTGACTATTTGCAACTGGTGTGGTCGATACGGGCAGATCGTTCATACGCTTATCATATCACGAAGCAAAGGCAAATATGACTGCCTGCCGCTCAAATGGGTATATTTTCTTCATCGGCGTTGGGGATTGCTTCGTTTTCTTTTGTATGTTCTTATGAGAATCGCTCACTACCTGTCCGGCAGAGCCGGATCCTGCGACGCAGGATTCTCGTCTCATCGCCAAAATCCAAACGATAGCAAAAAGAAGCCACGGCGCGGGTTCTTTTTCAACAAGTTTTTCGCTCATATTTTCTTTAATACTTCGTTTCAGAGAAACAACGTCAATCCTTTTGTGATCGGCAACAAGGGTTTTTCCTATCTCAACCATGGATCGTTTTACTGCATCAATCCTTCTCGCATAGTTTATATAGTTAAAAAGTAACCACAACGTTACGGCAAAAGAAAATTGCATAATTTGTTGTTCTTCTAACTTAGCCGGCTCGACTAATTCGGTCGCTACTTCCCAAAGTTGTTGTATCTTCGTTTCTACTTGCTTTTTCTCTTGTTCTATCACAACCACCACTTCTTCTGGAGTTTTTGCATTCAACTGCTCGACAAACTCGCTAGCCCATTCATCTACGATCAAATCTGTTAGAAGTGTTGCTTCTCCAATCTTTTGTTCAGCTGTTAAAGATAACTCGTCGTGCGTCTCAAAAGAAGCAGTTTTACTATCCACCCCTAATAATTGTAAAAGAGCGTCTACTGTCATTGGTTGCATCATGTTTGATTCTTTGGGTTGGATCAACGCAAGTTCTTGAATAATGAGCGGAATCGCTCCTGTTGCTACTCCTGTCTCTAGTGCCACAGTCAACGCAGCTTTTTGTTGTCGGACATATTCCGCTGCAACAACAACGTCGATCAATTGTTCAATTGATACTTCAGGCAAATCGAATGATTGCAGGATAGCCTGATGCCACTGATTTATCGTTTCTTCAAAATGTATTTGTTTACCTATTGGGATGTTTTTTATTCTCTTCATGATTTCCATCTTTACTCCAATAGGTATGACAGGTCTAAAAGCCGATATTAGCCTTTCACTATTAGCTTTTTGTTGATTTATGTATTCCTTCTCGTCTACCTTCTGCTGTTGTTTTTCTTTTACATACCGCACAACATCTTTTACCGTCTGAGTTGCATCTTGAGAAACACGCTGAATTATGTCAATTGCTTCTCTTTGCAAGGGATTGGCATACGGTTGTTCCAACAGTTTGCTGTCTTGATCAATCACCATGATCGGTGTCTCTCTATTCTCTTTCTTGGAATATTGAGTCAGTCTCTCTTGAGCTAGCTCCTCTACGCGTGTTATCGCTATTTGAACATCTTCCTGTTTCATGGCTGTATCTGATAATACAAATACCCCATCGTGCGAATTAAATTCATCATATGTTGGATATAATTCTTTCGCTATTTCTGTAATCGTTTCAGAATCATGGCATTGCCCATCGGCTTCTGTGTTAATGACATGAATTGTGCCTTCTTTTGTTGCGGGATTATATTCCATGACTAATATATCTCTGTTATCATTGCCTTCTCTTAGATAAGAAGTGACTACTCGTGTAGCACCGGCTTGAAATCTTTGTTGAATCGCTATACTGGTTTGATGATCTTTTAACGAATAACGCTCTGGTGTAAGCTTAAGTTGCCGAAGACTGAAATCTTCAATCGATACGCCTTTATATCCTACGTTTGTATACACTAATTTTTCCTCATCATCCATCGTGAATGTTGCGATGGACGTATATTTTTTTTCTCCGGAAGTCTCTTGTACTCTGGCTTTACGATCTGAATGATATTTTGGTCGAAAAAGTTTTGCGGTTTTAACCCTTACTTCATGATCCGTATATGTGGGGTTGTCTCGCTTTACTGTTGATTGCATGTCTTCATAAGAGATTTTAAATATTTTTGTATCACAAGGACACACTGGAGGGGGTTTTTTGTCTTCCTTTTTAAAGGGATCATCATATGGATCTTGCGGATCAACGATGTTTGAACGAGTATTGCGAACTAACCGTTGCGTCTGTATATTAGCGGCCACAACTTGAAACGCATCAGGTGCAACATTTACCTTTTGACTTGTTTGTAAGCCAGCATCACGATCTCTTTGCATAGTTTAATCTCCTGCTTGCAAAAACAACTTCAAACGAAAACAGTGCAATCGTGTAGAACATATCGCCGACTAAGGAGTTTCTAAAAAACGGCAATGCCATGATGTAACAGGTAAGTAAACCGTTTGCTGTTTTGGGGTATAACGGCGTGGTTGCCCACACGGCAAAGTTGGTAATGACAAAAAAGACAACTGATGAAACGAGGACCCCGCCAATAATTCGACTCATGTGTTTACTGTTCCCAATCCACCGTCCAATCAATACTGCAAGTATCATGCTCCCATATGTGGCCCACATCACTGAGTGAAGTCCAAGAACCATATCGGTAATAAGCATCGTCGTACATACGATGACCGATGCTTTCCAAAAGCTGAACTTTGCTCCGGAAAAAAGAGCCATCGCGCCAACCGCCGTCATATTGGCCGGATGCGGCATAAGGCGCGACGCGATACCGATAATAATGAAAGACAGAATTTCCATAGAATTAATACAACGGTTTCGTATATTTCCACTCCACAATATCCCCGTTTTTCACTACATATTTATCTGCAGCTACTTCGCCGGATTTGCCGTTCACGGAATACACCCACGCGTTGTCTTTTGTGTTCGCGTACTCTCCGATAGCCTCTATAAAAATTCCGAAGTCGTATTGTTTCGTCGCAAGGGTATCGTGACGCTGAGTGCTAACTTCCTTCAATGCGTCAAAAACGGTTTGAGCGGGTATGCCGTCATACGAAGCGATCTTGTCCCCCGTATCCAATACCATACGAACTGTTGCTACTCGATAGTCTGTCGCGGCTTGTGGCGTGATTGCCGGGGGTTTTTT
>CAZOTW010000028.1:7153-15188 GCA_964582845.1 uncultured Gammaproteobacteria bacterium | reverse complement strand
TCTACGAATCGCTTGCCAGAATGACGTCTCTAATATATTTATGAGATATATTCTATTTACTTTGTCACCGTCACCGATCCTGTGTCACTTGGGTTAACATGATTGTGATAGGTCCAGGTTCCAACTTTTACGAATGTATAGTCATACGTTCCGCCCTTGACGGCAGACGATAATTCATCAAACCCAGGGAGAAGCAGGTGTGTTGGATGGACATCAGAAGCCACCCACATACCACGGCTTGAATTGTTTACAAATGTTACCGTTGTCCCTTGCTTTACCGTTACCGGTGAAGGGGCAAATCCCAAATCCGTATAGGCTACTACTGTCCGCTCTGTCACCCCTCCTTTTGTAAGGTCACTTGCTCCGCTTGCACCTGATCCGGTCAACGGTGCCAGAGCACCGCTTGCACCAGAAGGCGTCGTTTGCTGCTGTTGTGATGGATTATTCGCCGTTCCACCGCTATTTGATGGTCCTTTCAGGACGTACCATCCCACGAGCACGCCAGCTGCTAGAATAAGCAATCCGAGAAATATTTTATTATTCATATCATTCACCTCCCCTCTATAAATTATCAAACTATGTATATCTGTCTGCGACTTTACTTGCTGCGTAGCTTTCCGGCTTCGTTTTTACCGTATACCCGCTTCCCCGTATCATCCCCACAATTTCCTGTATCATCTCTCGCGTATCACCAAACGTGCCGATATCCACATGGATTTCTACATCGTACTTTGTTATGCCATCTTTGTGAAGAAGCGCTAATACTGTTTCCGCCATTTCCAGAGACATCGTCGCCTCCTCATACATCCGCTGCCGGAGTACATAGTGTTTTTTGTTGACAACCCGTTTCCAAAAATATATGCCCCCGGTACCGATGCAATGCACCACGATAGCCGTAACAAAATCGACTCCTTGTCCATTATGCGGCTGGGAATCCGTTCCGACAACAAGCTGATATTTCTTTTCCGGCTCTTTGGATAGAAATTCCAAAATTTTTTCCCGGATCTGGGGCAATTCCAGCCCCCCGTAGGTAGGACTTTGAAACATACGAGAGGTATGGTACCAAAGCTTCTTATTGAAGGCAAATTCCACCAAAATCCCCCCGCTTAGCGGGGGGATTTTTTGTTTTTTCTAACTAACAAAGTAACCAAGTAACTAATTAACTAGGTTACCGTTGTGGTCTGTCTTCGCGAGGTCGTGCTTCATTAACGACCAACGGTCGACCTTCCACATCTTTCCCATTGAACATTTCGATAGCTTTCTTTGCTTCCTCTTCAGATGCCATTTCGACAAATCCGAAGCCTCGTGATCGTCCGGAATATTTATCCGAAATCACTTTAGCGGAAACAACTGATCCTGCCTGAGCAAATAATTCCTCAAGCTTTGCGCTATCCATTGCATAGGGAAGATTCCCGACGAATAGATTAGTTGCCATATAAGACTCCTTTCTCCTTAGGACTTAAAGGGGACGCCTAAAGAGAGAGTCAGAAGTAAACTTCAGATCTCACAGGACGGATACCGCACTTTTTTCCTAGGTCACCCTTTGGGTCTTGCTCAAGATAACCCTGAGCCTTGCCAATGGGCCAAACATGAGTATACCATACCCTGCCCGAATCATCAAATTATGGCGTCTACTCAAGCACTTCCTCTTCATCCACTCCACTCGTATCTTCTCCGCCTTGAGGCTCTGAGGAGCCGGCGGACGAACCTGAATTGGCCGGAATAAAAACGAAACTATTTACTATACCGTCGTGAACTTTCGTCCAATAGTCGCTGTCCTCAAGGGTCCCTTCCACGGTAAATACTATGCCATCGCTCACAGATCCCACGATGAGCATTTTCGAAGGTTGGGCCACCAGTATCTTTTTTGCCGGCACTCCGCCGAGCGTCGTGTCAAATATGGTGGCACCGCGGAGCGATTTTTCGCTCGTTACCCAACTGGCTGCATCAACGACTTTCGTACCGGCGAGTGGGTCTTTTGCCCAAACGATAATATTTCCCGGATGCTCCTTACTGGTGAGCTCGACATGCGCGTAGTTATCCTGGTCTTCTTCGTGATTATTGACAGAGAGATCTTTAGGGTATTGAAAAGAAAATCCCGCCGGATCAATCCACGTCTCAAGCTCCGCAGGGACCACGGTTGGTGAGGTAATTGTTTCAACAGTAGGAATTTGAGATTGTGTATCTCTCGATCGCAGGACGTATATGCCTATCACCCCGACAACCACGATACCAGCAATAATGACACCAATGATAACCTTCTTTTTCATAATGGCATAAAGTATACCATGTTTTTCGGGAGTGCTATAATATGCCTTATCATGTCCAAAAAGATACACGTTGTCGGCATTCTTCTTATTACAATCATCTTTTTGTTCCTATTGACCCCTCACGCCTACGCGTTGAAAAAGCGGGTCCGGAGTTCGCAAGTTCGTGTAGCCTCATACTCATCGGCAAAACTCTCCAGAGACACCCATAGCGTCATAGTGTCTTTCCTCAATCTCAAACTTGTTCGACGGATAGATTACGTCTTAAGCTATGATGCCAATGGCATAAAACAAGGGGTAGTTGGTGCATTTGTCCCAAGCGGGCAATCCACGGATAGTCGTAATCTCTATTTCGGCACATGCAGTAGGAACGTCTGCACGCCTCACTATGGTATATCTCGCGCAACATTGACGATAACAACGACGCTCTCTTCCGGATCCACCTATGTTAAACGCTATATTATAAAAAACATATAATACATGGTGTCTGCACCAAAAAGGCGCTCTTTCGAGCGCCTTTTATATTTTATTTAATTGAAGCTTACCGGGTCACACTGATGACTGCTCCTAGCTCTTGTGATGGAGCGGCAACCGTTACTCTATTGTCTGTCGCACTTCGCACAATCGTGTATCCCGTGCTTCCTCCGACGACGCAATCAGATATCGGCGTACCATTGTTGACCAAAGGATCAACCGGGAGAGCAGCCAGATATCTAGTCACCAAATCCGCACAGATATCAGCCTCTAGAGCGCCGTTACCAATCGTAGCAACTGTCCCGGCAGCAGGCATGTTTGTGGGTAGCGCGCCTTTGTTGTCCGCTGCAAATTGATCAACGGCATTCAAAATTGCGTTCACGTCGCTTGAACGCTTCGTGTTATTTGCCTGCGAGAATTGTCGTGCAGGATTAATGGCGATTAATGTAATCGCCAATAGTACCGCCAAGATACCTATGACGACAAGAAGTTCTATAAGCGTAAAACCCTTACGCAAGGTGGACAGATAATGTTTCATATATATTAACCGTAACGGAGATAAAAATGTTTGTCAAGGGGGACATGGGAAATGCATCACAATTACGATCCATTAACGCATCTGCGTGAATACTAAAACAGCAAGAATTAGGATAAGGACGCCGAATACTCCGGCAAGCATATAGAGCCTATTATTTTTTTTTACGGGTGGCGTAATTTCAGTTTTTGCTGCCTCGGTTTTTGCTTCCTCGGAATCCAACAAATTTTGCTTTCGAAGGGCCTCCATGTTTTTTACCACATACGCCCCTACCTCCGCATCAAATACCCGTTTAGCCAATGCATCACCCAGAGCAAATGCAGGAATTGCTGCCTGCTGGATGAACCCTTGCAGGGCAAATGCATGTCTAATCGCTTCGTAATAGGCTTTATTTATCGCAACAGCCCGATGCCCCTTTGGCGCGGGAAGCACTTTCGTCCAAATGGAGTCAAAGGGTATAAGATCAAAAAATTTCAATATTTCTGTCTCGGTTTTCGTTTCATCCCCAGCAGGAATAAATTTATCAAAATAGGTATTTTCGGAAAAAACACAAAACATCGAAGTAGGAACCACGTTATATTGCTTCACCCATTGTTTCACCAATGTATAAAACTCATCTTTATTGACGATATCCTGGTCCCGAACGATTGTGGCGGGAATATCCAAAGACAGTATGGATGACAGATTCCCTCCGTAAAATTGAAGCCTATTTCGATCAATATTGACGACTAATGTTGCCATTTACCATACCTCCTGCCAAAAATTTGTCTCCGTTATCGTTACTGTGGCACGAGCACTTCTAATAGTCAATGTTTCTTTCATACGTTCCATAGCATCGTGTATTACCGAGCTCCTACTTGTCCAATAAGTCCGTAAATCGGCGAAATAATAGCAAGCATCATGCCCCCGATTGTAACACCTACTGCTACAAGCATGATGGGCTCCAGAAGTGCCGTCAGCGTTTTGAGCGTTGTTGAGACTTGATAATCAAAATATTCTGAGATATCCTGCATCGATTTATCAAGCGACCCGGTTTTTTCTCCCACCTCCATAAGTTTTATCATAATACTGGGGATATATCCTTTTGCCTCACGGAACCCTTCTGAAAGCGATTTACCGGCAAATACCATGTCTCGGGAATGGCTAATTATTTGTGAAGTTCTCCGCTTGATAACGACATCTTTTGATAAATTAAGCGCCATCGTTATGGGAAGGCCGGAAGACAATAACAAATATAAACTTCGGGAAAACTTCGTAATATCTATTTCCTCGACGAGTGTAGAAATAAGCGGCAAATTTACGAAAAATTCGTTGAAACGTGCTCTCTGATTTTTATACAGATAGACTATCAAACCAATGAATAAACCAATGCCGATAATGACAAATATTGTGTTTTTCATAACTAAGTCAGAGAGAAAAATAAGAATCCTCGTGGGGAGCGGCAAGGTCACGCGAAGCCGACCAAATACGGTAGTAATTTTGGGCACCACCACTATAAGAATCATGAGAAGCACCAAGAAAAAAATGACAATGATGAATACTGGATACAGGAGCGCCGATTTTACCCGATCATTAAACTCTATATCCTTCTGGATCGTCTGTTTTAAATCATGAAGCGTCACATCAAGGGTGCCTGCTTCTTCCGACGCTTTGATAATACTTACCGTCACTTTGTCAAATACCTGGGGAAATTTCGCGAGCGTCAGATACATGTGTTTTCCTTGAGTAAGATCCGCGCGCATTTCCTCTAGAATCCGTTTCTGCCCTCCTTTGGCATCATCTAAGAGCGACTGGACGACATCGAAGATCGGAATGCCCGCCGTAAGCATGGTTGCCAGATTACTGATGAAACCAAGTTTTTCTGCATTGCCGAGTGTAATTCGATCAGTCGACGTCATAGAGATTCTACTTTCGTGACACGAAGGACTTCTTCGATCGTCGTTAAACCTTTTGCTGCTTTTTCCAGTCCGTCATCCAGCATCGTCGTCATGCCTTCGGCAATAGCCTGTTTATTGATCTCATCGGAATCATTTTTCTCCGCGATAAGCCTGCGAATCTCTTTTGAAATCTCCAACACTTCAAAAACCCCCAACCTTCCGGAATATCCGGTATTATGACACACCTTGCACCCATTTCCTTTGTAAAGATTTATGGTTGCATTTGTCCCGAAATGTTTTTTTAGCATCTGCGTTGAGATGTGTTTTTCCAAATCTCTGACCGGAGTTGCAACGGTCGTTTTACACGAATCGCAGATTTTCCGTAACAGTCTTTGGGCAATAATAATGTTTACCGTAGAAGCCACCAAAAATGGTTCCACTTTCATATCGCTTAAACGTGGTATTGCCGTTGCCGCATCATTCGTGTGGAGCGTCGATAACACCAAATGACCCGTCAGAGCGGCATTGACCGCAATCCCGGCAGTTTCACCATCCCGGATTTCGCCGACGAAAATGATGTTCGGGTCCTGTCTTAGGATTGAACGGAGACCGTTGGCAAACGTCAGGTTCGTCTTGACGTTCACCTGAACTTGGCTCGCGCCTTCTATCCTGTATTCGACCGGATCTTCTATTGTAGTGATATTTTTATCCCTCGTATTGAGAATTTTCAAAATAGCGTAAATAGATGTGGTTTTACCGGATCCCGTCGGACCGGTAGATAAAATCATGCCGTATGATCGGGAATACGCATTGGTCATTTTTTGCAAATCGCGCTCATTCATCCCGAGATCGGTGAGGGAGAATTCCCTGGAGTTGGATGACAACAATCGAAGTACTGCTTTTTCCCCTTCAACAACCGGCAGTATGGATACGCGAATATCCAAATTTTCTTCCTCCAGTGCCAAACGCAATTTACCGTCCTGTGCGCTCATATGCTCATCGGTTCGGAGACTTGAGAGCACCTTAATCCTGGTCATAACTCGGTCGTGGAGCACCTTGGGCACGTGCAGTACATCATGAAGCACCCCATCGATACGGAACCGGACGAGTGATTCGTTTTCTTCCGGCTCGATATGAATATCTGACGCTTTATCCTGATACGCTGCGTCGATAAGCACATCAACGATTTTCGCAATGGGTAAGTCGTCAGAAACGAGCGTCGTTGCCTTTTTAATATCCTCTTTTAAAAGCTCGTCGATCGTTTTTTGCAGGACTTTTTTATAAATCTGCAGCGTGTTGTCTATATCACGATCGGTGGCATAGTAGAGTGATATCTTTTCATTGGTCTTTTTGACGAGCAACGTCAGAAGCTCCGTTGCCACCGGATTGGCCATCGCCACTTTTATCCCACCTTTATCGCGTGCAAACGCAATCGTTTTTTGCTTTCGCGCAATTTTTTGGGGGACGATGTGAAATACATCCTCGGGAATGGATACTTTTGAAAGAATGACAAAGGGAACTTTCAGATGAGTTGCCACAAGCTGACCAATTTGTTCATCCGTCACAATTCCCTTTTCAATGAGAACATTCGTCAAGGGAATATGGGATTGCTGTGCTTGTCTGAGGGCGCTTTCAACTTTTGCATCATCGACCCCACTCTCTATAACAAGCGCTTTTAATTGGTCATCGGGCAGTACCATACCTTTTATCATACACCACAGGAACCGTGTGTCGCTACTACTATCCGGACTATGGGAAACAAAATGCCTGTGACTCCGAGCTATTATCGAGAAAATGCGCTAGTGGGGCGAAACTTTTCGTTTGTTGAAATAGTCAATTTGGAAATAATCTATTCCTGCAGCTTTTGCAGCGAAACGATCATTATGACTATTGCCGATGAAAAGGTATTTTTCTTTCGCAATGTGCGCATCACGGAGGATATAAAATCCTTCGGGATCGGGCTTCAGGTAGCTCACGTCGTCACGGGCAACAATCTTCGTAAACACAGATGCAAGTGACACGTTCTTCAACACCTTTTTAACGGCTTTTCGCGTGTTTGATGTCCACAAATATATTTCATATCCTTTAAGATTTTTTACACACTGGATCAATGCCTCATTTACTTCGGTAGTGCGCAACATTTTCGTCTCAAAGACAAGATCGTTTTTGAAAATTTTTTGTCGCATCGATTGCCCATACTGTCGTACTAATTCGTTCTGAAGTCCGCTCACGGAAAGTAACCCTTTATTATATTTTTCCATTATCTTCTTCCCCTGTTTGTCTGGTAGATGTGGGAAATCCTTAATCCAATCCTCCCATGGCAGCACCAACCGGACGAGGGTTTCATCAAAATCAAAGATAAGGTGAGTTTTCGTGTGTTTATCCAAATATGTTTGCAGTGCTGTAATTTCATCAGCCATATATTATCTCCGTATCGTCAACCACATCATATCCAATTCCTGCGACAATATCTCCTTTTTGCGCGCGCATCCCCTCTTTTTCCCACAAAAGTACACCATCCTCCCCAACCACTATACGCTCAACTAATGTACCGTCAAATGATCGAACTTCTCCGAGGAGCTGTCCTTTTTTAACTCGTCCCCTCCGATCAAACACAGCATGCCACACGCCATTTGTTTTTATCTGATATTCACGGAGTTTGCGGTAGATAGTTTTTTTGTATACGCGATTATTCCCCCTTATCATACCTAATTCTTCCATTGCCACATAAACTGTGTTCATATGGCGTAAAACCGCATCTTCATCTCGCCCGCCAAAGGCTCCAGACTCAGACAGTATGTAACAACACGAAAAATGACTCAGTATGTGCGCTATATGAGAGCCACCCACTTTCTCAAATCCCCCTACGTCGAAAAGAGCCT
>CAZOTW010000028.1:0-7143 GCA_964582845.1 uncultured Gammaproteobacteria bacterium | reverse complement strand
GTTGAACAGCAACTTGTCGTAAATCTTGATTTCATCGAAAAGAGCCTTTTTTAATACACGTTTTGCTAATTCATCCATCTCATGAACCCCGGTCTCATACATCACAACATGTGGAATCAGATATTCCGTGAGTGCCCCATCGTGCAGATCTATCCACGCATCTGCATTTTTTGCATATCCCGTATGTATCCAGTACATCAAACGATCGGTCGGACTTCCCTTGGCTGATCCCGGATAGACGCATTTAGGAAATTTACTATCGAGCGGATTTGCACTTGTCTCCTTCATAAAACCAACTGTATTGACGATGGGAAGAATAATAAGCGTTCCACAAAACCTGATCGTTTGAAATTGTTCAATTAAACGATACGAAGCGGCAATACCCGCATATTCATCTCCATCAACACCCGAAGTAACGAGAAGCGTTTTCCCGGGTTTTACTCCGTGAAGTTCGGTAACAGGAATATCCACTGAAACACTCCCGCAGTCAATTTTTTTCAACTGGACCAGCGATTGTTTTTTCAATAAACGGCCAAGAACGGGAATCATAATGGTCATGAGCAATGATATAATGGGTTATTACAATAAAGCAAATGCCCCACGGCCCGTTTTCTATGAATAGCGAAAACACCCATCTTCTTAGTCAATCGTTTCAGGACCTGCAAGAAGATTTTGAAGAACTTGAGTATCTTATCAACTCTCAAATAGAAAAAATACGAACATTTCTCAAAGACATAAAGACGACAAAGGCACACATCTTTCCAGAAACGTATGCTGACATTATCTCACAAGCCCAAACATATATTGCTGTACTTACGAAGCAAAAAGAAACTCTCGCTCATGCGCTTATACGTATGAACAAAAATAATCTCACAGAACAAGTTGTCATGCCCTTTGCCGATCAAAAACTGCGCACCCACGATATGCTCCGCACCTATCAGGGAATCATCGGCGCTTTGGTTACCGCAACAGACTGGCAGTCTCCGACATTTTTACACACCATACATTCTCAAGCTGGGAGACAAACCGGGAAGATTTACGCGACGATCAATGATTATAAACGGGACCAACACTGGGATGCCCATGATTACGAGCGGGCGTTCCTCAAAGAATATGTCGACAACTGGATAAAGTTTCCCATCAATGCATACGTAACGGCAAGCGGCATGGCCGCATTTACTACTATTCTTTCGTTTTTGATGCTGGAGAACAAAGCAAAAGGCGCAGTAGTTATCGGAAAGTCAATCTATTTTGAGAATAAAGAGCTCGTCCTAAAGGCATTTGGCGACATAGTCATTGAGGTCGATGAATCGGATACCGACGCAATTCTTGATTGCATCAAAACCGTGAAGCCTTCAATCATCATCCTTGATAGTCTTGCCAACTCGCCGACTATCGCCGTACCAGACCTGGATACCATCATTCCGTTTCTCGTAAAATATAGCCGCGAGGAAACGTATCTTATCATAGACAACACATGCTTATCGTTTACGTTTCAACCGCTCCGATACGTCTTCGGCAAACACTCCACGGTTCGCCTCATTGTCTTTGAGAGCCTGAATAAGTATCACCAATTCGGCATGGATCGCGTAACCGGAGGCATTATCTGGTGTTACGGCGGCGATACCATAAAACTTTTCGACTACCGCGTCGCTTTAGGCACCAATATGCCCGATCTCGCCGTCGCCTCATTGCCCCGACCAAGCAGGAAATTTCTCACTAAACGTCTCCTTCGCCACCAGCGGAATACGCTTGCTCTTGCCTCATATCTTGAGTCGTATATCATAGATCACCCTGACGGCCCGTTTGCCCGCATCATTTACCCAGGACTCCCAAATCACCCAGCAAGCGTTTGGAAATCACGCCGGGCTTTTAACGGAAGCTATTTCGTGGTTGAGCTCAAAAAACGCTATCAAACGATCCCTTCAGATAAACGGTTCGTCGCCATGGTAATCCGTGAGGCTAAACGTGACCGCCTCACTTTCTCTTCAGGGACGAGTTTTGGCTTCAATACGACCCGCGTGTACCTTACCGCAGTCCGATATACCAAGTGTATTCCCTTCCTTCGTGTGTCTGTAGGCACAGAAATATCAATAGATATTGAACGATTGAAGACAGTTTTTACTCGGGTATTTAATCGATTTTGACGACATATCTATGATACATCGCGATCTAAATGTAATATATCATACATTAAATAGTATAGACCTCGAATAAAAATAAGGTATATATTTTTTATTGAAAAGGGTGTATCGTAAAACTAAAGAAATAATTTGTTTCTGCAGTTTTTTTTATGGAAAATCCTCCCATAACCAATGAATCCACCCCGTTAGGGGTTTTTTCAGATGAACAAAAAGTTCTCCTCTATCACACGCTCGATAGCGAAAAGTTTTTTCAGGCAGACATAAGTACCGAAGGATTTTCATTTAGTTCCCACACAAGTAATGCAAAAGTTGTGGATGAGAAGCGCCGCAATGTAAATCCTCATAAGTGCTTTGATTTCCGCGTCTCTAAAATAAACGGTAAGTATTTTCTCACGTATAAATACCAGAAAGAGCGACAATATACGCTTTATGGTGCTACTTCAAAAGATCTCATCCGCTGGCAGCGTATTAGTAAAATTGGGGAAATTCACGAAACAGCGAGTATCGTCCCCAATTATCAACATGATGGCAAATATGTCATGTATTATGGAGAACATGATATCCGCATTGCATTTTCCAATAATCTAGAATCGTGGGAAGTTCAATCAGAACCGGTTTTAGGGCAACATGAGGACTTTTTTGGGGAATGGCCGATTAAAATCGCCAATGTCGCCATGGCAGAAGAAGGAATTTTACTCCTCTATTATGTCTTTAAGGATAATTATCAGTATTCTCTCCAGGCAGCAATCCTAGACAGAAATGATCCGAAAAAAGTGATTAGAACGATCCATGAATCTATTTGGGAATCACCACCCGACTGGAGCGGAACACAGCCGGTACCATTGGGAGTCGTCATTCTCCATGAGGTGTATATTTCGTATTGGTTATCTGAAAAAGAGGGAATTTTCGCAATCCCCCATCCGACGATTTCCAAGCTTGCCCAGCCGAAACGAGGCATTCCGGCGTTCTTTTTAAGTAAATTCAAAGATAATCCGATTATTAAGCCTATTGCTGATCATTTCTGGGAATCACGAGCGACGTTTAATCCCGGGGCAATTTATGAAAAAGGGAAAGTGCATTTGGTTTACCGCGCAATCGGCGATCAGGATGTTTCTGTCGTCGGTTATGCATCAAGCACGGATGGCCTAAATTTTGATCGGCTCGATGAACCCGCCTATGTACCTGCTGAGCCTTTTGAATGTAGTTCGCCGTTTGCTTCTGGCGCCACTGTTGCCCCCTTTGCATCCGGTGGCGGAGTCTTCGGAGGCTGTGAAGATCCCCGTATCACTAAAATAGATGATACCCTATTTATGACCTACGTTGCCTATGACGGCTGGAGTCCACCTCGGGTGGCGCTCACCTCGATATCCATGGATGACTTTCTCTCTCATAAATGGCGATGGAAAAGGCCAGTTCTCATGTCGCGTCCCGGTGAAGTAAATAAAAACGCGTGCCTACTGTCGGAAAAGATCAATGGGAAATATGTCATCTTTCACCGGGTGTTCCCTGATATACTCATCGATTACGTTGATGATCTCAATTTTGACGGGAAAACACGATGGCTACGGGGCGATTACAAAATTCCACCACGTCCACACTATTGGGATAGCAGGAAAGTAGGAGTAGGAGCTCCGCCCATAAAAACGGAAGACGGATGGCTGCTTATTTATCAGGCAGTCGGCGATCATGACGCGTCACGATATAAAATGGGAGCAATGCTTCTGGACCTAGCAGATCCGACGAAAATTCTGCATCGATCGATTAAACCGATACTCGAACCGACCGAATGGTACGAAAACGAGGGATATAAAGCAGGCGTCGCCTACCCATGCGGAGCCGTTACGATGAACAATAGGTTGTTTGTCTATTACGGAGGAGCGGATATGGTTACCTGCGCAGCCACAGCTCCACTTGATCAATTTGTTGATCACCTGAAAACCACAGAGGAAGCTGAACTTGTTCCCGCCGGCGGTCGCTCAATTTCTCACTAACTTCACCCAAATTATGATCGCAGTGAAACGATTTCCGAGTAATCCTATCCTGGCACCAAACACACAGCAATCATGGGAACAGGAGGCCGCATTTAACGGGTGCCCGATTGTTGCCGACGGCGCTACTCATCTTTTGTATCGGGCAATGTCTCAGGCTCAAACCATCAAGGGGAAATATATCGAACTCTCGACAATCGGACACGCAATTAGCTTCGACCGCGTGCATTTTCTCAACAGGCGGCAATTGATTTTTCCTCAATACGATTGGGAGCAGTTCGGCTGCGAAGATCCGCGAGTCACCCAACTTGATGGGAAATTTTATATTTTTTATACGGCGCTTGCTGATTTTCCGCCCTCACCCAAAGGGATCACGGTAGCGGTCGCAACCACGCGCGATTTCCATACCATTGAAGCGAAACACCACGTCACACCATTTAATGCAAAAGCTATGGCGCTGTTTCCCCAGCGCGTGAACAATAAACTCGCGGTTATTCTGACAGCTAACACCGATTTACCACCGGCAAAAATCGCTATCGCATATCTAGACTGCGAATCCCAACTATGGAATACCTCCTTTTGGGAAAAATGGCACGCCAAGCTTGATGACCACGTACTACCACTTTTGCACTCACTCCATGACCACGTAGAAGTCGGAGCGCCTCCTATCAAAACAAATGACGGGTGGCTTCTTATCTATTGTTATATACGAAACTATCTTTCATCCAACAAAACATTCGGCATAGAGGCCCTCCTTCTGGATAATACCAATCCGAATAAAATTTTGGGGCGCACCGATATGCCGCTTCTTGTACCTGAATTCAAATATGAGCTGGTTGGAAAAATTCCGAATGTCATTTTCCCATCAGGGGCGCTCGTCTATAATAACAATCTTGGCATATACTACGGCGCTGCAGATACCACCGTATGTCTTGCGACGTGCAAACTCGAAGAATTACTTTCGGTCCTTCGTCCGAAACAGAAGAATACTAGTTAAAACACTTCGTTCCATGAGTTTACCGTGAGTATGCCATTGGTATCGATTGCGACAATTTGTATCTTCCTTTGGTAGTTACCATTGAGCGCTGTTGAAGTAATTGTTATGGGATTTGTTCCCGATACCGTAATAGTCACGGGAGCACCGTTTATCGTTATCGTCTCACCGGTATACGAGGGATTCCGCAATCGCTGCATAAGAGCGTTTTCCGCTCCACTTTCCGCAATCTGATAGGTAATCTGCCCTTCCTGAAACTTGGACGCTTTTATTGAACCGGAAATGGTAAGTACGACTGCTGCTGCCGTTACGGTAATACCGATAACCATAAAAATAAGGAGCGTAATAAGTGTTTGCCCATTTTTCTGCTTCTTCATAGGAGTCATCCCTTCATTTTCGTATACCAACGGTCGTAGAAAATGACTTCGTTTCAGGTCCCTGTATCTGTACTGCAACACTGGTTAGCGTAAATGCAACATTGACGGTACTCTGTCCCCCCACGTTCCCGATTCGCTGGAATGAGATATTGGAGACGGTTGTATCGACACCATTTAAATTATCCGTCCCATTGTCATTTGTTATCTGTAATTGACCGCTTGCGGTTGCATACGTATGCGTGACGCCGCCAATTACCAACTGCAGGGTACTAGTGGTGTCTCCGTTGTCAGCTGGAACAGTGATACTATCAGCCCGCGAAATATCATAAAACAGACGAGACAGTAAAAAATCACCATCCTGCTCTACCGCTGACATTCCTTCAGCTTCCAATCGAAGATTCACGATAAGAGAAAAAAGATTCGTGAGCGTAACAAGGAGAATGGAAAGAATCCCCATGTAAACAAGAAGCTCAACAATGGTATGTCCTCGTTTGTATGGTATAGTCATAGATCACCTTGCCTATGGTGAATAGTTGATAGACATATCCTGTAAAACAGGCGTTATATTATAATCTATCGTTTCCAAAAATGCTTTATACCGGAAGCACTGCGCAGGATTTTCATATCCTATCCCACCGCTAGCAAGAAGTATCGCCGCGCTTGTCGCCGTGTAACGTGTATCCCCTGTCCCATCTGGCCCTGTATAGACGTAATTTGCTGCAGCACAGCTTCCCGCAACCGGGTCAGCTCCGGCAAACTGAAACGATATGGACGTATTTGCTGGAGTCGTCCATGTCGCTGTATATCTGTTAAATGCGGTACTGTATCCTGCGTTGAATATGGTCGATTCTATCGTCCCACTGGCTTGATACATTCCGTCGGGACCACCCTGAATAATTTTCAGCTGTTTTTCTGTGGTATTGGCCACCATATACACGTAGGTGTCATAATTCGCTTGTGTTATCGATGTCAGATCGTTAAAACCCGGTAAATAATTAAGCCCACCGCAGTATACGGGAGAAGCTTCTGTATTGATGTTTACCACCTGATATTCCTGCGGCTCAGTGCCATCAGCCGGAAACCCGTCCTGCCCCACAAGCACCGCCCGTTGGCCATTAAGAACGGTAAGCGATCGCCGGGGAAACATCTGTATATTTGTCGAATCCCCGTTATAATATCCGCTTTGTGCCCCAGTTGCTGGTGTTCCTGATAAAAACCTCGGTGCGGTTTTACTTGTAGTATCAATGACATAAAATTGATCGGCATCCGGTTTCCCATCGCCATTGCCATCCATACCCCCATTAGAAGCTATATAGGCACGAGTCCCGTCGGATTTTGCGTACACCGAATTTGCGCTTTCCTGGGTACCGGACACTGAATTAAAGTCCAAAGAACCACCCCGCCTCCATCCGCTATTCCCGCTACTTATCGTTCCGCAACTGCTACTGGTAATCCTGGGGCTTGTGCTACCTGTTGGGACATTGGTGACGTTTGCTATATCAAGTTCCGGATCTGTACTTGCACCAACCGCGATGTAGATATATGTACTTGATCCCGCTTGTACCGGATAAATATCGTTGTCTGCGTAGATTTGGACAGCACCGCCGTCATTACACCCTGTCTGTCCGGATTGTTCGCTT
>CAZOTW010000027.1:10509-15934 GCA_964582845.1 uncultured Gammaproteobacteria bacterium | reverse complement strand
TATATTTGAAGATGTTGGGTAATATCCGACGAGCTAAAAATTACTACGTTTGTTCTAACTCCTCCAGAAGCTCCTTTTGGCGATGATTTAGGTGCGTAGGAATACTAAGCGTGATTTTGACGTATTCATCGCCTCGCCCACCTCCGCGTACGTGTGGCACACCTTTCCCATGAAGGCGGATTAAGGTGCCAGGCTGCGTCCCCGGCTGGATGCGGATTTTGACCGGCCCATCCACAGTCGGCACGTCGACGACGGCTCCCAGCGCCGCCTGGGTGTAGGTAATTTCTTGTTCCACGACGAGGTCATCGCCTTCCCGTTTGTATTTCCGGTCCGGACGCACCTCGATGACGATGTCAAAATCGTCAAACCGGATGCGAGAGCCGGTATCTACTCCGGCTGGGATTTTAATGGTCTTTCGTACACTCCCACCGCCTGCTTCTCCGCGCGGCAGATGAATTTCCCGTGAGGCGCCGTGCACTGCGTCCATAAAATCTATAGTTATCTGATACGCTTCCCGCGGCCGCTGTCTGCCTACAGACCTTCCGAATCCTCCGCCGAAAAATTGCTCAAAAATGTCAAAAGGATCTGAGAAGTCGAAGCCTTCAGCTCCACCCCCAAATGGATTCCCTCCACCGCTGGACTGATAATAATACGTAAATGGTCCTTGCCGGAATCCGCCGGCTCCACCAAACGGCCCCTGCCCGGGCTGTCCGCCAAATCCTCCTGCGCCATGCTCAAATGCGGCGTGGCCGAACTGATCGTATGTTTCGCGCTTTTTGGCGTCGGATAATACTTCGTAAGCCTCGTTAATTTCCTTGAACTTTTCGTGCGCATTTGAGGATTTATTCCGATCCGGATGCCACTCTAGCGCGAGCTTCCGGTATGCCCGTTTAATATCCGCAACCGTGGCGGTTTTGGGAACTCCCAATACTTCGTAAAAATCGCGCTTTGACGCCATATAGCATGATATATACGTAGTATATACTTGATATATACTATCGTAATAGGCGCGCTTTCGCGCGCCTATTTGTTTATTTGCTTATTTTTTATTCGCTTATTAGCTAACTACCTCTCCCTCTTCTACTTTCTTATCACCCTTTTTGTCATCTGCCTTAGTTGAATCGCCTGACGGCGCTCCACCAGGAGCCGCACCTGCTGCCTGATCCGTCGGAGGCGTCTGCTGGTACGCAGCAGCGCCGATTTTCTGGACAGCGTCGGAAAGCTCGCTGGTTTTTGTTTCGAGATCTTCCTTCGACCCCGTCTCAAGGATACCTTTGAGCGCTTTCATCTTTTCCTCAACCGCTATCTTGTCTTCCGGCTTAGCTTTATCGCCCATGTCTTTAAGGGTCTTCTCGGCGACATACACCATGTTTTCCGCTTTGTTTTTCACTTCGATCGTTTCTTTCTTGGCCGCATCTTCTGCCGCATGAGCTTCCGCTTCTTTCTTCATCTTTTCCACTTCATCCTTAGAAAGACCGGTGGAACTCGTAATTTTAATATTTGCCGCTTTCCCTGTCGCTTTATCTTTCGCGGTAACATTTAAAATCCCCGATGCGTCAATATCAAACATCACCTCAATCTGTGGCACTCCACGCGGTGCCGGCGGAATTCCGGACAAAATAAATTGTCCAAGCGATTTATTATCCGCTGCCATCGGGCGCTCCCCTTGAAGAATGTTAATTTCAACCGATGTTTGACTGTCGGCAGCTGTCGAATACGTTTCCGTTTTACTTGTCGGGATCGTCGTATTTCGGGGAATCATGGGCGTAGACACACCACCCAGCGTCTCTACGCTCAATGTAAGCGGTGTGACATCCAGTAACACGACATCTTTGACGTCTCCGGCAAGTACCCCTGCCTGAACGGCGGCGCCAACTGCCACTACCTCATCCGGATTCACGGACTGATTGGGATCTTTGCCGAAAAACTCTTTGACCGTGGAAACGACTTTCGGCATGCGGGTCATACCGCCGACCATAACGATTTCATCGATGTCTTTCACCGTCACTTTGGAATCGGCAAGACATTTTTTGACCGGCTCAATCGTTTTGGTGATTAAATCTCCTACCAACGATTCCAATTTTGCCCGCGTCAATTTCGTCACGAAATGTAAGGGGCCTTCTTTGCCCTGTGTGATAAACGGCAGGTTAATTTCCGCTTCCATAGAACTGGAAAGCTCGATCTTTGCCTTCTCCGCGGCATCGCGAATTCGTTGCAGCGCCTGCGGGTCTTTCCTCAGATCGACCCCGTGCTCTTTTTTGAATTCATCAGCAAGATAATCCAAAATTCTCTTATCGAAATCGTCACCACCCAGATGTGTGTCACCGTTTGTCGCTTTTACTTCATACACACCATCTCCAAGCTCGAGAATGGAAATATCAAACGTGCCGCCGCCCAAATCATACACGGCAATCGTATGGGCGTTTTTCTTGTCCAGCCCGTACGAAAGCGCTGAAGCCGTCGGCTCATTAATAATACGGAGTACTTCAAGCCCGGCAATTTCACCGGCCTGCTTGGTCGCCTGGCGTTGACTATCATCAAAATACGCAGGAACGGTGATAACTGCTTGTTTCACCGGTTCACCAAGATAATGCTCTGCGTCTGATTTGATTTTTGCAAGTACTTTAGCGGAAATTTCCTGCGGTGTAAATTCTTTTCCCTCAACGACCACAACCGCCATGTCGTTTTTGCCGGATTTGATGGTATAGGGTAACAGTTTCATGTCCATCTGGACAGACGGATCGCTGAATTTGCGTCCCATAAGCCGTTTCACCGAATACACGGTTGATT
Organism: uncultured Gammaproteobacteria bacterium; assembly: GCA_964582845.1. Classification (GTDB taxonomy): domain Bacteria; phylum Patescibacteriota; class Microgenomatia; order UBA10105; family UBA927; genus CAZOTW01. The sequence goes on along the minus strand of CAZOTW010000027.1, from coordinate 13,144 downwards.
TGGGGTTTATGATAATCTGTCGTTTAGCGACATCGCCGACGATATTTTTGATAGGGTCGACAACTGATGGAAACACGTTCCGCCCTTCCAGGGAATGAATCACCTTCGGCGCGCCGCCTTCCATGACAGCAACACATGAATTTGTGGTTCCAAGATCAATACCAATTATTTTACTCATATATCCTCCTTTTTTTATTCTATACTACTAAGCTCTCTAAGCTTCTAAGCTTCTTTTTTCCCCACTTTTACCTGTGCCACACGTAACATTTTCCCATGATACCTATATCCCGGTAACACCTCTTCAACGACTTCATTATCATTCCCTTGGGTCACCTCTATACATTCCATCTCGTGCGGATTAAATGCCTTTCCGACGACCTCTATCTTTTCTACTCCGAGTTCACTGAAGGCTACCTGAAACTCTTTAAACGCGAGCGCGAGTCCCGCATCTTGTATATGCTCATTTGCCTTAGCAAGCGTATCCATTGCCGGTAAAAACCTGGCGAAGATATGCTCTCCGGCAAATATTCGAACCTCTTCTTTTTCTGTATGCGTTCGCCTTTCTAAATTCTGATAATCCGCAAGAGCCCTCAAATATTTATTTTTCCACTCTTCCACGTGTTTTTCCAGCTCTTCTATGTTCTGCTTTCCGTGATCTTCTTGTTTTATATGTTGTTTTTGATCCTGTTTTTTCATTTTTTCCTAAGCTCTCTACGCCTCTCTAAGCTCTCTAAGCTTCTCTACGCTTCTCTCTTACCAGTTACTCGCAAATTCGCCGATAAGTCCTCCCATGTACCGCACATACGGTACAATACACGCATAATTCTGTCGGGAAGGTCCCACGATCCCAATTGCACCGCTCATGTGGGGCGTTTCAAATTTCGTATAGACAAATCCGCATTGGGAAAGGAGGCTTCGCGCACCCATTTCTTCCCCCAAAACAACATCAAAGGGATCTGTTTGATGCTCAAGAATCGCCCACCAAAAATCAAATTGATCCAGGGTCACAAAAAGTTGGTGCGTCAACTCATAATCATAAAACTCCGGCATATCGAGGATGTTCGCCGCTCCTGAATAATATAAATCTCCTTCTTTCGTCGCCGTAAGCGCAAGGGTTTTGGTCCTTTCGGCAAGCGTTTTTGTCGCCTCCCGCAGGAGTTTATCCATTTCCTGCCGGTAATCCCAAATTTTCTCTTTGACTGCTACTTCGTCTGTCACAGACATGTCTTTCGTTTTCATGATGTGCTCGACGTAGTATTTCATCGCAACCGGCGTAGGGCTTCGACCTGCCGACGTATGCGGCTGATGCAAAAGTTTCATGTCCGTGAGGCGGACCATTTCGTTACGGATCGTTGCAGGGGAAACGCCAAGGTTATATTTTTTATCCAACGTCTCCGAACCCACTGGTTCGGCTGTGGCAATATATTCTTCAATAACGGCCTTAAGTATTTGAATTTGTCGTTGTGTGAGATCTTTTACTTCGTCCATACGAGAAAAATACCATACTTTCTTTAATTTAGCAATACTATACATCGAGTGCTAAATTCTGTCAATACCTCTTTCCCCTCTAAAGCTTTCTATTTTCATATATTGATAGTTATAAGAAAAAAAATCATAATGGGACTACGGATGAAAAAAGTGTTCCTGTATATTGTTATTGGTGTCACACTCCTTGCCATACCGGTAACGGTATTTTTGGTGAGTAAAAATCAGGAACTACGCAAACGCGCAGCTCCTGCTTCTCAATTGTCGCTTACCCCTTCAAATCTTACGAAAAAAGTTGGGGACACATTTACGCTCGAGGTCCAAATCGATACCGCGGATAACCAGGTAACTACCGCCCAAATCCATATAACCTACGACTACACCAAGCTTCAGGCAGTCGGTATTACGAATGGAACGCTCGCTCCGCGGATTGTCGCATCCGGGAGCGTAGAACAAGGCAGCGGAAAAGCGTCCATTACCGTCGGCGCGTCAAATAACACCCATCCAATAAGCGGCTCTGGCGCTATTGCTTCGCTTACCATGAAAGCACTTGCTGCATCCGCAACACCGGTTTCTATAGGCTTTACTCCGCTTCCCGATACCTATGCCGCAGGCTTAGGTGAGGGAGCAAACAATGTCCTCACGCAAACCTTGGGCGCGAAAGTGACCATACTCAATGCAGATGGGTCACCAGCTAGCACGAATATAGCAACAGACAGCGGAGCAATGACGACAACGACACCCACTCCGACTCCGTCTCCGATGGGATCTACGACACCAACTCCCACACCACTTGCGGGCGGTTTTTCTGAAACACCCTCCGCTTCCGAAAGCGCGGGTGCGACTCCTTCTGCTTCCTTACAAATTCTATCTCCTTTAGCAAATCAAGATGTACCATCTGGCGATATAACCATAGAAGGGACAGCACCCGTAGGCACCACCGTCACCCTTACCATTCAATCAACACCACAAACAGTCGTTGTGACGACAGACGGAAATGGCAATTGGACCTATACCCCACAAACCGCATTAGAACCGGGGCCACATACGATCACTGCCCTCTCGACGAACCCAACGACAGGAGAAACCCAAACGACTACGACACAATTTGTCGTGGCGGGTGGGGCCCAGGAGAGTGTATCAACAGGAA
>CAZOTW010000027.1:0-10476 GCA_964582845.1 uncultured Gammaproteobacteria bacterium | reverse complement strand
AACAACGATTATACTGGGTGCTCTGGGAATATTCTTATTATTCGCTGGTGCTCTCTTACCGGTCTTTGTACAATAAAACTATGGCAGATTTACTCACCCGTCCGACTTCCCACAAACTCACTACTATTATTTCACTTCTTGCTCTTCTCATTTTTATGCCGCTTCTCATATATGGCACCAGCCAGGTAGTCTCTCTTCTAACGCGGGCAACAGGGACTCCGGCAAATATTGTGGTCGACACCAAACTTGTTCTCGAACCTATACAGACAGACTTCTATCACGCGTTTTCTCAGGGCGGTGAAGAATCAATCGACATGTTGGCCCCCGTGATACCGGAAGTAAGAGCGCTCGCTCCTAAGCTTATCCGCCTCGACCATATATTTGACCATTACGATGTCGTCGGCAAATCAGGCGACTTGCTCACGTTTAATTTCACTAAACTCGACGGCGCGGTTGATTCTATTCTTGCTACCGGCGCCAAACCCCTTTTGGCCCTTTCGTATATGCCATCTGCCATTGCCAAAGACGGAAGTGTGATCAATCCGCCGAACAACTGGAACGACTGGGCGCTGGTCGTCCAACGGACCATCGAACACTTTAGCGGCCGGGGCGGCAGAAATATGGGCGGCGTCTACTACGAAGTCTGGAATGAACCGGACCTTGCTCAATTTGGCGGATGGAAATATTCCGGAGAAAAAAGTTATATGACGCTCTATCAATATGCTTCGATTGGCGCCCGAAACGCCCAAAACGTCAATGGATTTTATTTGGGTGGGCCCGCGACAACTGGATTATACAAAAGTTGGATTATCGCGCTTGTGAACAGTGGCAGCCGTGTGGATTTCCTCTCCTGGCATACGTACCAACGTGACCCGAAGCGGTTTGACAAAGATCAGCATGATCTCATCACCTGGCTCCTGCCGTACCCAAGCTATACCCTCATACCCAAACTTATCACGGAATTTGGATTCACGGGTGATAAATCAACAGCCTATGGCACAACCTATGCCGCGGCCCACGCTGCAGCGATTATACGGCAACTCATTAGCGGCGGGCCCTCGTATGCATTCTCATTTCAACCAAAAGACGGGCCGGGACAGGAATCCGGAAATGGCTGGGGACTCATCACTCACGAGACCAACGGGAAAAAGAAGAAGCCGCGTTATTACGTCTATTCGTTCCTCGACGCTATGCAGGGACAGCGCCTATCGCTTGCAGGAGAAGGATCCTGGGTAACCGGGTTTGCTTCGACGAAGAATAACGTTATCCGTGTTATGCTCGTAAACTTTGATACGAATGGGACGCACACGGAAGCAGTACCGGTCACGTTTGGCAATCTCGATCCCGGAGCGTACAAATACCGCCAACACTTTTTCCTGGGGCAAGATGTGATGCTGAACCAAACGGTGACCGATGCCACATTTTCCACAAAAATCCTCATGCCGGCATCTAGTATTGTGATTTTGGAGCTCACGAAACAATAAAAAGGGAAATTAAGTAAACACAGTGTATTGGGAACTGCTTAGATATCTCGCGGGGAACAAAACCCAAAACTACCGAACACCGATTAGTTTTCCCCAGTGATGGCCAACAAACGGACAGCTTTAATCTCCATACGACAGAACTTCCCGGAAAATTCGCTCAAGGTGATACCATCGGTGAAGTTTGTATAGCCTACGATTTTAAAAGGATCAGCGAAGACATCAGTTGAATCCCGATGCTCACCCGGATCCAGCGTTCGGGCAAAGGGAAACCCATAGTCCCGTCCAAATAACAACTTCCCGGTTTCTTTCCAGTGTCTAATTGTTAACTCTATCAGTGTTGATGCATTTGTAGGGATAAATTCATCTATTCCCACTACTCCGTACCATTTCCGCAGTTGTTTTACATCTTTTTGAACAAGTTCCATCTGCGTTGGTAAGCTCTTTCCTTCTGTGTCTTGCACGAAAAACATGTGTGGATTTGGAAAAATAGCCACTCGCACTCGCGGTGATGGTCGCGTTCGCAAGAGCTCTCTCACTTCATTAGAGATGGGAAAATCCAGTTCTGCGATTTGCATTTGGTTGGAGATAGTTACATCCCCAAGGGTATAAATAGATGCTCCATCCGCTCTCAATACCTCTTCCACTTTCGATAGTGGCGTAATCGGCTCACGAAGGGGAATATCGCTACCACCTTCCCTAAGGTGCCCTTGAATTTGTTCTGCCAATGCGATGGCATCAGGTAGGTTTGTTCTCCTAAGCAACTTAGCAGCACTTTCTAACATAGTGAGTGGTTTATAGTACACCCATGGGCTGTTTGTCAAATTTTTTCCAGGTTTACCATCCCCAAAATAGTTCCAGAAGGAAAAATGTGCCAAGTTGGTTTCAACGGGAATATATGTGGGGTACCAAAAACTAGGAGAATTTGTCTTCTATCCCGCCATTAATGACTTCATTTGCCGGTTCAAGGATGACCGCCTGAGGCCGACGGACGCGGCGGATGAGGGCGATGAACGACTTCACTTCGCCTACCCCAAATACCCACGCCAGAAAAACGTATGCCGTAAGTCCAGCGCCACCTGCTATACCGGTGAGCAATATGAGTCCAAACGTCCGCGTCGTGTCAAAGACGAGTTGATCTAATAATTTAAGCGGGATATAAATGGATAATCCAGCTATCGCCGAGGCAATGAGCATTTTTATCGGAGGCATAAAAAGTTCCCCCTTGGGAAATCTGCCAATCCGTCGATCCAAGAGAACGTAGAGAACGAGTGCGTTAAGGATGCTTGCTATAGACGTCGAAAGCCCCAACGACCAAACCGGCAGGTGAGCTACCCAAATAAAAAACACACTTGCGACACTATTCACCACGATAGATATGATACTCACCACAACCGGTGTTTTCGTGTCATAGAGCGCATAAAATCCCCGAGCGAGTACATGCACAGTAGATTGGGCAAATAACGACAGGCTAAACATAAAAAGCGTCATACCGGTTAAGTAGGTCGCCTGCCAATCAAACCTGGAGGCACCAAAGACGAGCCGGACGATCGGAATCCGAAGAACGATAAAAAATACCGATGAGGGCAAAACGAAAAAAAGGATTTGATGAATTGCGCGGATAATCGATTTTTTAAACTGATCTTTATCCTCTTTCACCGATGCTACAGAAAGCGTCGGGAGCGCGGCCTGAGCGACCGTTGCACCAAAAAGTCCGACAGGCAATTGCTGCAAATTCTGCGCAAAGTTAAATATCGTCACCATCCGGGCTCCCAAGAGACTGGACATCATGAGGTCCACGGTCGAGTCGATCTGCGATACCGCAAGCCCTAAGGTCCTCGGACCAATCAACTTGCCAACTTCCTGTACCCCTTTGTTGCGATAGTTAAACGCAAAATCATGACGGTACCCTATCCGGAGTAAAACCGGCAACTGGATAAGCATAAAAAGCACGGCTCCGATCCCTACGCCTACAACAGGCGCGTACAGACCCAAAGAGCTAGACAATGCAACGATTCCGATAATGATGCCTACGTTATACACCACCGGTGCAAGAGCGGGCATAAGAAAAAGATTGTATGACTGCAGTATGCCGGTAAAGAAATTCCCCACAAGAAGCGGCAACACCTGAAACAGCACCATAAACCGACTAAATGTTGCCATCTGGTGAATTTGACTATCGGTAAATCCCGGAGCTAAAAATCTTGAAAATTCGTCCGTCCAGATGAGAATAGGCAGAGACATGACGCCCAAAATGACGATACTTATATTGATAACGATGGACGCCATGTGCCAGCCCTCTTTTTGTTTTCCTTCTGTCAAATATCTCGTAAAGACAGGGATAAAAGCACTCGTGAGTGCTCCCATCACGAGAAGTTCAAAAATCAGATTTGGTAGGCGAAATGCGGCAAAATATATCCCAAGTTCATCGGGGACAAACCGTCCGGAGAGCAAACGATCCCGAACCAGTCCGAGCACTCGGGATGCAAACACCATACACATCAATACAAAAGCAGCAGACCCGACGGAGTTTTGTTTCCGCCCCATAAAATCCAACACTCGTTTCATTATGTCCTATTATATCGCCGCCACCGCGCCTTGACCAGCTAGCACAAATTCGCTATACTGACACCCTATGCCGATCATTGCACGGGCTGCAAAAAAATTACGACACGATCGCAAACGGACGATACAAACATCCAAAACCAAAAAATCTCTTCATGATTTGGTGAAAGCTGCACGTAAAACGCCGTCAAAAAAAGCATTAAGCCATGTCTTTCAGGCACTCGATAAAGCAGCAAAACGTCATATCATTCACCCCAATAAAGCAGCGAGATTAAAATCCCGTTTGTCCAAGCTCACGGCAAAAAAATAATCCCCTGTTACAAATGACCCACCCCTGGTATACTGATTACGTGCTCGGCAGCGAGCAAATTTGCTGTTGGCATTTATTCACGATATGCCTGCCAAAGACATTTCAATAAACCTCTTAGGAGAGTCTCAAATAGAACATACGCCACTGGGCCGTATCATCAATTGGGCTGTGACTTATGGACGCTATATCATGATCGGTACAGAAATTGTTGTACTTCTTGCCTTTATTTCTCGGTTTAGCTTAGATCGGAAACTTACTGATCTCAAAGAAGAAGTCGCTCAAAAACAGGATATTCTCGAAGCTAATGCGTCATTTGAAAAAGATGTCCGCGCCCTTCAAGATAAACTTGCACGAATAAAAACATTATCCCAAGGTCAAAGTACTCCTGTCGATGTCCTTGTCCTTTTTCAATCGATCACGCCACCTGGGGTATATCTTGATGCTTTCGATCTAAGCAATAGAGGAGTTAGTGCTCAAGCGATCGCTGGAGACACGACAAGTTTCTCCCAATTTATCGCTAACCTTCAAGCAGCGAACAAATTAACGAATGTCGACTTTGGTGATATTAAGCGGGATCCGCTTCTGGGCATTCAGTTCGGACTTTCTGCACATATCGTCGGGCAAAAACCAACACCAACAAAATAACGTATGCCATATAATTATAAAACAGAATTGCAGCGTTACCGGAAATACTATCAATCACTTGAGCCGTTGCTGGAAAAGCCACGATCGCGCGCATATACCGCCATTATATTTTCTTTCCTGGCAGTGTCGTTATTCGGATGGTACGCAATCCGCCCCACAATGGAAACCATATTATATTTGCGAAGACAGATCGCGGATGAAACCGAGATCAATAAAAAAATGGAAGATAAAATATCAGCACTCATAGAAGCGCAAGCCGCATATCAGGAAATCGCACCTGTCCTCCCAGCTGTCGATCAGTCGCTTCCCCCATCACCAGATGCTGTCCCACTTGCTGTACAACTTCGTAATCTCGCAAGCGCAAGCGGAACACTTTTGACATCTCTTCAGGTGGCAACCGTGCCACTCATAGGAAAAGACGCTAGCCCAAGCGCACTCCCTGGCGCGAAACCAACACCGGGAACTGATAACCAAAAAGCATTTGAGCTTTCTGTCACTGTACGCGGGCCATACGCGGCCCTACGATCATTCTTTGAAGGTATCGTCAGTATGCGAAGAATTGCCACCGTCACCTCCGCAACAATTATCGCTATTCGTCCCGAATCCGCCGCAACAAATAGTGCACAACTAGGTACTCGTTTTTTGCAACTTGCTCTTCGATTAAAAGGGTATTATCTTGTAGAGTAATATGGATAACGATAGAGATTTACTTCTCATATCAGTATTTACGTTTCTTACTGTTTCTTTATGGATTACGTTTGAACTTCTCAAAACGATAAAAACTACCACGGTTAGTTCACCTGTTCAACAAATAGTGATTCCCCTTGACCCAAAAATCGATATCGAGACATTAACGACTGTTGTTAATCGTAAAGTATATTAATTCTTATTAATACCATGCGTATTCCAACAAAATTTCCCACAATCATCGGACTCCTTCTGGTTGTTCTTGTCGTGGGCTCTGTCGTTTTTTTCGTCGAACGTGTCCTCCGCTCTCCAAGCACAGCTTCGGGATCTCAAGAGCCCAATGCTGTTCGATCCACAAATATCACCGATACGTCTTTTACGGTATCGTGGACGACACAGCTCCCAGCAACAGGCACCATTCTTGTTTCTACACCGAAAAAAAACAATGAAATATATTACGATGAACGGGATACTGTAGAAAAAACCTTAGGATCATATACGACCCACAGTATAATAGTCCGCAATACATCCCCGGACACCACTCATTCAGTTGTGATTCTGTCCAATGGTCAGAAATATCTGGACAACGGAACCCCATATCTTGTCCATACTGCAACAACGCTGACACCCATATCCGGTGGATTGGAACCATCCTACGGCACGGTGAAAACTGCAGACAATCAACCGGCGATGGGCGCTATAGTGTATGTAACCGTTCAAGGAGGACAAACCCTTTCCTCCTTAGTGAAATCTTCGGGTCTATGGCTGATTCCTTTAAGCCTCCTTCGTACAGAGGACCTGATGAGTTACCTTCCAACCGTTGATCGGATGAATGAAGATATTCTTATCGTGTACAACGGAGATGAAGCCACAGCAACAACCGATACCCTGAATGATTCACCGGTACCGGATATGTATATCGGAAAAGCATATGATTTTCGTAAGCAGCAAGCCAAAACTACTGGAAAAGATACGCTCGCGATCCGCCTACCGACGCAAAATACTACCCCGACCTTGGGAACCGGAGCAGTATTAGGGCAAACGACACGCCGCACATTTTCTGTAAGCCTCATCTCTCCTGCGCAAGATGCAGCACTTACGACATCTCTTCCGTTTATTCAGGGAACCGGCATACCGAGCAAATTTGTGGGCATCATGCTCGGCATCACAAATCCGACGAACGGTTCAACCCAAGTGGGTCCGGATGGTGTATGGAATTTTACTCCGCTAAAACCTCTGGGGCCGGGCAAGCAAAGCGTGACCATTTCCACGGTCGATAACGTCGGAAAACCAGTTGCCATCACACACACATTTAAGGTTCTCAAAAGCGGTTCGCAAGTGCTCGGCGATGCTACTCCTTCAGCGACACCCGTTGTAACTGAAACACCAACGCCTATTGAAGTTCCGACATCAACACTCGCGGGCGTTCCAGTACCAAACACCGGCTCACAACTTCCTACCATCCTCTTACTTCTTTTAAGTATTGCTTTTCTCACAAGCGGTGCCATCGTGACACTGCGATGATTTTGAGAAAATGTCCTTTCACTATTGACTTTGTCTAGTTATACCGTCTAATCTGGAATGAGGACCAGGTTCGTGATTTCTGGTTGGGGATTGATTGTATGGCTTTAAAAAAATATTGGTACGTCATCGTAGTCCTCCTTATCACGGTAGGACTCGGTGTCATGGTCTTTTTAACAAGTCAGCAGCTACAAAAAACAGGTCCAGTGGCTCCCACTGTACCGCAGGTTACACCAAAAGCCGCAGCTCCTGCATGTACATTACAGTTTTCTCTTGGATCAACTCCCACAGTCACTCCTACGCCAACCGGAAGTCCTACTCCGACCCCTTCTAGCTCACCCACGGCTACTCCAACTCATACTCCTACCGCAACCCCTACTCCTTTAGCTAGCTGTAATAGCACATGTATTACGAACTCGGATTGTGTTTCAGAATTAACCTGTAGTGGTGGTTATTGCCGAAATCCCTCCTGTGTAGATAGTACAACGTGTGTTTGCGCCGTAGCTACTTCTACTCCTACTCCTACCCCGATTCCTACGATCGCAGCTCTCGTTACCTGTAACAGTGTGTGCACGGTCAATGCTGACTGCCTATCTGGATTAGTATGTGCCAGCGGTGCATGCCGTAATCCATCCTGTACGGACAAAACCAATTGTTCCTGCGAAGTAGCTCTTAACCCAACGCCTCAAATTCCTATTTCCGGTACGGGTCCAAGTATCCTTGGAGCTACAGCGATCGGAAGCGGCATCCTTCTACTTCTTCTAGGGTTCCTGCTCTAACCCAGACATGAGTAACTACTGTAACTCTCCTTGGATATACGCGTGAATTGCATCCCAATTGTCCTGTGGCACCAGGACAAACCTTCCATCGTACAGATAGTCCTGCGACTCCACTAGTAGTGTTTCAAATGATATTTTTTTCATCTGGCTTTCTGTAATGCTCAAGAACCGTTTCCCTATCGTTAATGTTTCTCCGATATTCATATCCATATCCGTCGCATCATCGAGTACCTTTGGAAGTTTTTGAACCCGAGCAAGCGTCAGCCACTGGAACGGATGAACCAATTTATTTTTCAAGGCAACCATAACCTCTTGTTGCCTACGACTTCGCGCAAAATCACTTCCCTCTTCTCCTTCAGCGTGACGGCTTCGAACATATTTCAGTGCTCGTGTTCCGTCCATATGCTGAAGTCCGCTCTCAAAATGAACCATCTCATAAAGACAACTATTGGTAGGGTCGTCGGGACAGGTATCATGTTCTTTTCCGTCAATAGGATACTTTGAATCGGTAAATGCTTGGGTCACCGCTACGTCAATGCCGCCAATTTCGTCAATAACATTTTTAAATCCGGAAAAATCAATAACGATTGCGTAATGGATCGGTAGCCCGACTACATCTTCTACAATCACGTTAGCAAGGACCAACCCACCACCTTTCTTCTTTTCTTCACCGTAATGATAAGCAGTATTTACTTTATCTTTCAGCGTATCAGACCAAATATCTCTCGGGATAGAAATAAGCGCAACGGTCTTTTTTGCCGAATCAAGCGATATCACCATCATGGTATCCGTCAAATCAGCGCCAGCATGAGTCCCGCCGCCAATTCCCAAAATCAACACGTTGGTTCTTCCTTCTGAAGATTTCAGCGTTGTCCCGTCGTCAAACGCTAATCGCACGAGGAGATCCGGCGTCATACCCGTCTGTGTCATAAACCGAAATCCCGAAAGTGCACTTCTTGCTATCACAAGAAAAAATATAACGATGGCAAAAAGGATAAAAACTTTTGTGAGACGCGGTATATATCGTCGTTTTATCTTCGGATCCATACAGTATGTATCAATAAACGATTTATTTCAGCAACGTAGAATATGCGGCGCGGATGAGACTTACATATTTTATCGGATCAAGACTTGCCCCTCCAGGAAGGACACCATCGATCGATGATTGACTAACAAAAGAAGCCACATTGCTATCGGTAACACTGCCACCGTAAATAACTGTCGTTACACCGGTTTTTTTCTTGATCTCCCCAATCACACTACTAGCGTTTTGGGGCGAATCAGTTTTCCCCGTGCCAATCGCCCACACCGGTTCATATGCAACCACTTTAACACCTACCGGAACCGCCGTTACCGCATCCGGTACACAGTATATAACGTTAAGTCCTGCTTTATGCGCCAAATCCGTTTTTGTTTTGAGGAGCTCATCTGTTTCATTGAAATATTTTCGTCGCTCCGAGTGACCCAGTATCACCCACGCGGCAAATTCCTTAACCATTCGCCCCGTCACTTCACCGGTATACGCTCCTTCGGGAAATGGGGAAATATTTTGTGATGCAAGAGCAATGGGCAGCGAATTCAGCGCTATTTGATCATGAAGAAAGGATAACGCAGTAAAAGGGGCGCACACCACAACTGACATACGACCAAGACTATCATGAAAATCAGTGCTCTGAGCTTTAAACCCATCAATCCACGTTTTTGCCTCGGCTAACGTTTTATTGCTCTTCCAATTTCCTGCAATAAAGAGAGTTTTCATATGATAAGATTATACTCTATGGCCAGTAGCTTGCTCAACGACTTAAATAAGAAACAGCAAGAAGCGGTTGCCTGGACCGATGGACCGGTGCTTATTTTAGCTGGCGCCGGATCAGGTAAAACTCGAGTGCTCACCTATCGAGTCGCATACCTTATCGGCGAAAAACACATTTCCCCACACAATATTCTCATGGTGACATTCACCAATAAGGCGGCCCAGGAAATGAAGGACCGGATTAAAAAATTACTCGGGGGTTCACATGAGGTACCCTTTGCAGGAACATTCCATGCTCTTTCTGTCAAAATATTACGAAAAGATGGCCAACAAATCGAAATTTCTCCCAACTTCGTTATTTATGATGAACAGGACCAGCTCGATGCAATCAAGGATATCATGAAAAAACTCGATTTATCGGTAAAAAGTTATAACCCGGGAGCCGTCCTCCATACAATATCAGAGGCAAAAAATGAACTCATTGGACCTACCGAATACGCACAATATGCTCGCGGCTATTTCCAGGAAGTTGTCGTCCAGGTATATCTTGCGTATCAAAAGCTCCTCCACGACAATGAAGCACTTGATTTTGACGATCTATTGGGCGAAACAGTGAAGCTGTTTCAAAAAAATAAGGAAATCCTTGGGATTTATCAGGAAAAATTCCAGTATATTTTGGTGGACGAATATCAGGATGTGAATTTCTCCCAATACAGATTGATAAAATTATTAATG
>CAZOTW010000026.1:0-16498 GCA_964582845.1 uncultured Gammaproteobacteria bacterium | reverse complement strand
AATAATATACATCAAGGGAAAGCGGCAACAGTCACGGCGGGAGGACTCGCTGCAGTTGGTGATATCATATTATTTTCCGATTTAGATCAGGCTACACCGATTCGGGAAGTAGAAAAGCTTCTCCCTTGGTTTAGTCGGGGATTTGACGTGGTTATCGGTTCAAGAAGCGACAAGCGGGAAGGAGCACCGCTTCTCCGTATAGTTATGGCACGAGGTTTTATGATGCTACGGGGGCTTCTGTTGGGGCTACGGGGGATAGTCGATACTCAATGCGGATTTAAAGCGTTTCAAAAGGATGCAGCAGGCGATATTTTTCATAGCCTTAAACTGTATGGCGGAGTTCATAAGGTACATGGATCTATGGTGACTGCTGGATTTGATATCGAAGTAATATTTTTAGCAAAAAAGCGAGGATATACTATTAAAGAAGTCCCGGTAGAGTGGCACTATGTCGAAACCAGGAGAGTAAACCCAATTACCGATTCTGTACAAGGTCTTATGGATATTTTACGAATTCGCCTGAACGCATGGAAGGGGTACTATACATAGGCTATTCATCATGAAAGCTTTTCTTCGATACCCATACCAATTACTTGTCATTTTCTATATTGTTATTGGGATAGCGCTGTTCCTTTTTTCGTTTACCCAGGTCGATCTTAGCTTGACACTCTCAAAAGCGAGCGTTTTCCAAACATTTCAAAAGACGTTTCAGCATATAGGGTTTTATCAGCGTCCCTTGGCTACCGTGTGGTATCTGTTTATCCTGGTTTTATCCTACCTTACCTATATATACGCGATCTATAGTGGCAGAAAAAAACTTGTTACCGAAAAACAAGTATGGCGACTTGTGGGGATCGTTGTCGTTCTTCTTGTATTGTCTTATCCGGCATTTTCATACGATATGTTTAATTATATGTTTACGGCAAAGACCGTTTTGGTTTATCATAAAAATCCATACGACGTAACACCGCTTCAGTTTGCCGGGGTGGAGCCCTGGCTTTCGTTCATGCATTGGACGCATTTGCCAAGCGCATATACACCACTTTGGATCCTTCTGACGTTGTCGACCTATATTTTTTCTTTCGGGTATTTTCTTCTCCTTTTGTGGAATATAAAGGTCATGGTTGCTGCTTTTTATATCCTTGCCATTTGGTGTATTGGGAAAATAGGAGAAAAAATTGATCCCGCATCAAAAGTGCTTGGTATGATAATTTTTGCATTTAATCCGTTGGTTATCATTGAGACGTTGGTGAGTGGACACAATGATATAGCCATGATGGCACTCGCTTTAGGCGCATTCTATTTATTTCTTATCCGACACCGCCTCTTGTCGTATATGTTCCTTGCGTTGTCTGTTGCCATGAAACTCATGACGATCTTTTTATATCCGGTAGCGTTGTTGGGGTGGAATCCACTGTTTGCCGTAATAGCCATGGTCATTGGACTGATATTAGTTATATTCCAACGGGAAGTATTGTCATGGTATTTTCTTTGGATCATCCCGTTTATTGCCCTCGTTCCCCAAAGAAAATATATCGTATGGCTAGCAACTGCTTTTTCGTTAGGGTTGCTTCTTCGGTATGCGCCCTATTTGTATCTGGGACATTGGAATGATCCCGTTCCTACGATAAAAACGTGGGTTACGACAGCGCCGATTTTATTCGTAATCCTTCTTATCGGCGTTAAGGAAATACTCACGCATAGAGTGCGCGCATCTCGTAATAGTTCGCCCTGATTTGATCTGCTTTCTCCTCTTCGAGTATAATTTCAGTATGGCACGGTTTAAACAACTGTGGGTGAAGATATTGCTGGCTATTATCGCTTTAGCCTGTGTGTACGCAATCAGTCGACTTTGGAATCTAACGAAATTGCCAATTTTTACCGACGAGGCGATTTATATACGGTGGTCTCAAATCGGAAGTCGGGATGCCAGTTGGCGATACATTTCCCTCGTAGACGGAAAACAACCGCTATTTACCTGGATCATGATGGTTTTTTTGCGATTCATACGGGATCCGCTCGTAGCTGGCAGACTTGTATCCGTGGCTGCCGGGGTATTTAGTCTGGTGGCGATGTGGCTTTTGAGCTTCGAATTATTCAAAAGTAAAAAAATCAGTTTCCTTACGAGTATTCTCTATCTTGCTTCCCCCTTTACCCTCGTGTATGACCGTCTTGCTCTCTATGACTCACTGGTTTCAACCTTTTCTCTATGGAATTTGTATATCGCTGTACTACTCGTACGCCATCTACGATTGGATCTCGCACTTATTTTGGGTATGACATTGGGAGCGGGGATGCTGAACAAGTCATCAGGATTTTTGAGCCTCTATATGTTACCCGTGACACTGCTCTTGTTTGATTGGCAGAAAAAACATAAAGGCGAACGTTTTCTTCGTTGGGTAGGACTTGTGATTGTCGCTGCCGTATTGTCTCAGGGAATATACACTATTCTTCGGCTGTCGCCGCTTTACGCCATGATAGGTCAGAAAGATGTGGTATTTATCTATTCATTTCATGAGTGGATAAGGCACCCTTTTACGTTTATGGTCGGGAATTTACGAGGTCTCTTTGATTGGTTAATTCATTATCTGACATGGCCGATATTTGCGGTGTCACTTATTCCAATAGCGATATGTAGGAAACTGTATAAAGAAAAGATATTACTTTACCTTTGGTGGATTGTCCCCTTTTTAGCATTGGCATCTTTCGGACGGGTACTTTACCCACGGTTTATTTTGTTTATGGCTATGCCGCTACTTATCCTGGCGTCACTTGCGATTGCGTGGTTTATGAAACGAACCGGAAGATCGGTTTTGGGGTTAGCCATATTAGGCATCCTCTTTATTCCAAGCATCTACGCCGATTATTTCATTATTATGAATCCTCTTTATGCACCGCTGCCGTTTTCCGACAAAAGCCAGCTGATTGATGATTGGCCGTCAGGTTGGGGGGTACCAGAAGTGAATAGGTTCCTCACGGAGCAAAGTAAGTCGTCAAAAGTTTCTATTTATACCGAGGGAACATTTGGACTATTACCGTATGCAATTGAGATGTACCAATTGGATAATCCAAATGTCAAAGTTCACGGCCTTTGGCCCGTGCCACCCCAGCCCACTGTACAGATTTTGGAAGATGCAGTGGATCACCCGACGTATATATTATTTAATCTCACCCAAGCGGTTCCTCCCTGGCCTATGCAGTTTATTGCTGAATATCAAAAGGGAAATAGAAAGGATGTAAAAATGCGTTTATTCCGCGTTGTTCCTACCCAAAAACAAACATCTACCCTCAAGTGAGCGGAGGAAGTATATATGAGAAAATCTTTTTCTTTCTCAACGCTATGGTGCCTATTAAGTATCGTTGTCGTATGCGCAATTCTTTTTTGGCCACTTTTACGTCCCGGATTTATCGTCACCGATGACGGGAACTGGATGATTATTCGTCTGAGCGCTTTTTATCAGAGCTTACGCGAGGGCCAATTTCCGGTTCGATTTTTAGGACGGTTAAATTATGGCTACGGATACCCAGTTGCGAATTTTCTGTACCCAGGGTTTCTCTATCTCGGTTCATTGATCCATATACTAGGGTTTTCTTTTGTGAATACGGTGAAGCTCCTGCTTGTGGGATCTGTTATCACTTCCAGTGTATTTGTCTATCTATGGTTACGGAAGTCCTTTCATTTGCTCCCAAGCCTGATCGGTACAGTCGGTTATACATTTGCACCGTACCTTGCATTTGACATATACACGAGAGGTTCCGTGGGTGAAGTGCTTTCCCTCTGTTGGGTGGCAATGGGTTTGTATGGTATTGACAGTAAAAAGCCTAATCTCCTCACGCTTGCAGTGGCACTTGTGATCATGAGTCACAATTCTCTTGCATTATTATTTTTAGCATTTATTATGGCGTATTTACTCATAACAAAGAATTTTCGACAGTATATCTGGTCAATACTGTTGGGTGTTGGAATGGTTGCGTTTTTTTGGTTTCCCGCATTGTATGAAAAACGATATGTCGTGTTTGACACCTTACGAGTTGCTCGGGCAAGTACCTATTTTTTAAACCTACAAACGGTTCCCCTTGTTGGATTTAGCGGATTGTTGTCGGCGTTTTTACTCCTTGCTATAAAACCAAAGTCGATTATCGATAAATTTTTTATCCTTATGTTTTCGCTCGGCGTCTTCTTTGCATTACCAATCAGTTTTCCGCTGTGGCGACTGGGCTTTTTGGGAACTTATTTTCAATTTCCTTTTCGTTTTCTCTCATTGGGTCTTATTGCAACGCCATGGATTATGGCCTCATTGGTACAAAAGCGTCGAAAACTCGTTTGGTATATGTCATGCATTTTTGTCATCATTTGGGGGGTGCAACTTATGTATCTCTATAGCCAGATACGGTATAACCGGGAACCCGAAGGGTTTTATACGACAAATGAAGCAACTACCACGGTACGGGATGAATATATGCCGCGGTGGGTTGTCGAAAAACCGACGAAGCGCGCTACCCAAAGAGTCGAAGTATATAAAGGCGATGCTGCAATAGACGTGAAACGGGCATCGACACAACATATAGATATGGTAGTACGATCCCGTTCTGCAAGCGTCATACAGCTCAATACGATATATTACCCGGGATGGGGAATAACGGTTGACGGAGTCCTTGTTCCTCCTGATTATCAGAATAAGCAGGGGGTAATACGGATATCCGTGCCCGAGGGAACGCATACGATTGTGGCAGGTTTTCGGGAAACCGTACCTCGATTTTTAGCGGATTTGTTTTCCATAGCGGTTGGAATTATATATGTGGTGAGTATTTTTTTACGAAAATCCGTTGTCCCGATGAATGCGAAAAAAATGAGAGAGCGTGGGAATTAGTATGAAGCGAA
Organism: uncultured Gammaproteobacteria bacterium; assembly: GCA_964582845.1. Classification (GTDB taxonomy): domain Bacteria; phylum Patescibacteriota; class Microgenomatia; order UBA10105; family UBA927; genus CAZOTW01. The sequence continues at coordinate 11,616 of CAZOTW010000026.1, read as the reverse complement.
TCTTTGGATTACTTATTGTCATTATTCTTTCTTTCTGGGCAGTAAAGCCACTTTTCGGTAATGGGTATTTTCCGATGCACGACGACACACAGGTAGCGCGTGTCGTCGTCATGGGGAGAGCGCTACGAGAAGGCCAATTTCCGGTTCGGTGGGTAACTGACTTGGGATATGGATATGGATACCCCATTTATAACTTTTATGGTCCATTGCCGTATTATGTCGGCGGGATTCTTTACGCTGTGGGACTAAACGGGTTGATTGCGACGAAAATAATGTTCGGAATCGGAATGATTCTTGCCGGGCTAGCCATGTATGTATGTATTGGTAGTATGTTTGGTACGCTAGCGGGTGTTCTTTCGGCTATAGTATATGAATATGCCCCGTATCATGCAGTTCAGTTGTATGTCCGTGGTGCGATCGGAGAGGTTTGGGCGTATGCATTTTTACCATTGGTAGTATTGGGTATCATCCTCATGCATACGAAGATAGCGGAAAAAAGGGGCATATTGTTGGGGGGTCTTGGGTTGTCCGGTATCATTTTATCGCACACCATATTGGGGTACGTTACGGTATTATTTGTGCTTTTGGCAGCGCTTGCCGAAGGAGTCATAGCAGTAGTTACGTCTGCCTCATGGGATCTCGCGAAACGGTATGCCGTCCTTATTGTTGTTGGACTAGGAGTGTCTTCGTTTTTTTGGATTCCCGCTCTCTTTGAGATGCGTTTTACCAATGTCGCCGGCCAAATCAGCGAAACGGCGAACTTTCGTGATCATTTCGTGTGTTTTAGCCAACTGTGGAGCTCTTCCTGGGGATACGGTGGATCAGCGAAAGGGTGTATAGATGGGCTATCATTTATGTTGGGCAAAGCGCATATTCTTCTTGCGGGACTTTCAACTCTCCTATTTTTGTTCTTTCGGAAAAAGATGAAAAGTGGAAGGTTACCCGGCATAGTACTCCTAAGTATTGTTGGAATTTTTACGCTCCTAACGCTTGCGGTGTCACAGGTGATATGGGAAATACTTCCGATGTTCTCATATGTCCAGTATCCATGGAGATTTTTGACGTATACTATTTTGGGTTTATCAGGACTGGCTGCTTTTTTTGTATTGATACCAATTCCCAAAGCCATTCGGTTTGCTATCGCCTTCGTCGTCGTTACGATTGTTGTTATGTATAACGCGAAGTGGTTTACTCCCGAGCGTACGTATGTCCGACCGATCGAGGAATTTGAAAGTGATGAGGATATACGATTCCGCGTCTCAAAAATTTCGGATGAATATTTACCTCCGGATTTTCAAAAACCCAAGGATAAAACACAGATACCCCATGATACAATACGACCATCAGACGATCGAAAAGTTGCGTGGCTCGTTGACTCAGATACGTATGCGAAGTTTGCTATAACATCTGATGCCCAACAGTCAGTACAAATTCAGCGTACCTATTTTCCCGGTTGGCACTATTGGGTAAATGGAAAGGAAGTTATTCCTTCTTTGGACCATGGTCTTCCGTCGATTCTCATACCGTCCGGAGATAGTGTTGTAGAAATGAGATTAATTGATACTCCTGTGCGGCGTGTTGCAAATGGCGTAAGCATTCTTGTTGTGGCAGCTATATTATATTTATATGGAAAAGAAAACAAAAAAACCAACGCTTGATATCGTGATACCCGTATACAACGAAGAGAAAGAGCTGTCCAAAAGCGTTCGTACGCTCAGTTCTTACCTTGCGGAGCATCTTACGGATTTTGACTGGCACATAACAATTGCGGATAACGCATCACGAGATAACACATTTTCGATAGCAAAAGACCTATCGAGTGAAGATTCAAAGATTTCTGCGGTGCACTTGAAGGAAAAAGGTCGTGGAAGAGCAGTAAAGTATGTATGGCAACATTCCAAAGCGGATATCGTTTCATACATGGACGTGGATCTTTCAACAGATCTGAAACATTTTCCACCCCTTATCCGGGCATTGCTTCGAGGATACGATGTTGCCATAGGATCTCGTAATGCTCGCGGGTCTCGGGTATATGGGAGAAGCGTACTCCGTACTCTTACCTCAAAAATATATATATTTCTTATCAAATTGACTTTTTGGGTCAACTTTAGCGACGCACAGTGTGGATTTAAAGCAGTATCTCGGCGAGTCGTCGATAAGGTCGTTTCTGTGATTAAAGATAACGAATGGTTTTTTGATACTGAACTCCTGATTACTGCGGAAAAAATGGGATATCGGATTTACGAAGAACCGGTGACTTGGATAGATAATCCAGGTTCGACTGTCCGAGTATTGAATACGGCACAAGGCGATCTAGAGGGTTTATTTCGCTTATTCATTTCAAGACCTTGGTGGAGGCTTACAAATGGAAGACGTTGAAATCGCAGAGATTAAAAAAAAATCAATTAAAGGAATCGTCGCACTCACTTCTCGAACATTTTTACTGCAGATTATAGCCTTTGGCGCGACGTTTCTATTAACGATTTTTTTGTCACCGCAGGTTTTTGGCATTTTTTATGTTGTGTCGGCCATTATATCTTTCTTAGGGTACTTTTCTGACATAGGACTCGCAGCGGCGCTAATTCAGAAAAAGGAAGAGCTGACGCACGACGATTTGACGACGACATTTACGATCCAGCAGGTACTTGTAGGCGCCGTGGTGATCATCGCATTTATTTTTTCAGAGCAAATCGCGCATTTTTATTCGCTGGAGATAGCAGGATTATGGTTATTACGAGCGCTTATCTTCTCGTTTTTCTTATCTTCCTTAAAAACAATTCCTTCTGTCTTATTGGAACGGCGGTTGGAATTTAACAAATTGATTATACCGCAGATAATGGAGACGCTTGGGTTTTATGTCGTTGCTGTTCTCCTTGCTTGGAAGGGATTTGGGATACAGGCGTTTACCTTTGGCGTTATCGTTCAAGCAATCGTTGGGTTGGTTGCCATGTATATAATATCGCCTTGGCGAATATCATTTGGTTATTCCGGAAAAGTTGCCCACACGCTTCTTCGATTCGGATTGCCATTTCAATTTAACTCATTTATCGCGTTATTAAAGGACAATTTGTTGATCGTATTTTTGGGGAAAATATTACCTTTTGCTCAAATCGGCTATATTGGATGGGCGAAAAAGTGGGCAGAAGTACCGCTCCGGCTTATTATGGATAGTGTCATTCGGGTCACGTTCCCGGCATTTTCCCGACTCCAGGAATCCAAAGAGCAGCTTACCAAAGCGATAGAAAAGACTCTTTTTGGTATGGCGTTTACCATTTTTCCCGTTTCTGTCGCATTACTATTTTTCATGAGGCCGCTTGTGGCTATAGTCCCGAAATACACCAAATGGGAGCCGGCACTTCTGTCTTTTTACTTGCTCGCATTTACTTCTATCCTTGCAAGCTTGTCTACCCCTCTCACGAATGCCTTAAATGCCGTAGGGAAGATAAAAATAACACTCGCCCTGATGGTATTTTGGACTGCTCTAACCTGGCTCTTTACTATTGTTTTTGTTCACTTTTTCGGTTTTAACGGTGTTGCGCTTGCGCTATTAGTTGTAGCAAGCTCACTTGGTCTTGTGGTGGCGCTAGCCAAAAAAATTGCTCCATTTCATTTCATTGCAAGTATCAAAAAGCCTTTGGTTGGCATAGTATTTCAGTCGCTTTGGTATTGGGTTGCTTTAACATTTTTGCCCCATACGACGGTACTATTAGTAGTAATGGCGGGAGTGGGTGTTATACTATATGGAGGTATCCTTTGGTATATCGATAGAGATCGTATTAATGGGCTAATTGGTAATATATTCAAATAAATCTATGTCATCGATAAGTGTTGTTGTTTCTGCATGGAATGAAGAGGGGAAAATTGAACGCTGCCTTGCTTCGGCAAAGTGGGCAAATGAACTCATTGTCGTAGATAATTCTTCTATAGATAAGACTCCTCACGTTGCAAAAAAGATGGGGGCAACGGTGTTTACACGGCCAAATAATCCCATGCTCAATATAAATAAAAACTTTGGATTTGAAAAAGCCTCGTCAGATTGGATTTTATGCCTCGATGCCGATGAGCAACTGACTCCTGAGTTGTCCGGCGAAATACAAAAAGTCATCCGTGATTCTCAAGAAACTGTGGGGTATTGGATATCGCGGAAAAATATCATATTTGGAAAATGGATTGAGCATGGTTTATGGTGGCCTGATAAGCAGCTACGCCTTTTTCGGCGAGGGAAGGGAAAATTTCCCTGTAAACACGTCCATGAATATATCGAGGTGAGCGGCCCGACGGGCGAACTCACTCATCCATTCACTCATTATAACTATGAAACCGTGTCGCAGTTTGTACGGAAGATGGACACTATTTATACGGAAAATGAAGTGAACAATCTGATAGCGAGTGATTATCAGTTTGTGTGGTATGACGCATTGAGATTTCCCGTATCGGATTTTGTAAAAGTATTTTTTGCACAAGAAGCGTACAAAGATGGTCTTCATGGGCTTATATTGAGTTTGCTTCAATCGTTTTATTCTCTTATTGTGTTTGCAAAACTGTGGGAAAGGAAGAAATTTGAAGAGCGATCCATAACACTTGCTTCTGTCCAGAGGGAACTTATGACATCTGGGAAAGATATTCATTATTGGATGCTTACTTCGAAAATAAAAAATTCAACATCTCCAATAGCCAAGTTGTGGTTAAGAATGCAAAGACGTTTCATGGCACTAGCCAATGTCATGGATAAATAGCTTCTGTGTAAGGATTTTATGCGAAGGGTTGCAACCGTCATCGTCAATTGGAATGGGAAAAATGATACGCTATCATGTTTAGCATCGCTTCGTGCGTTAAAATTGCATGATATCACAAACGAAATAATAGTCGTTGATAACGGATCGACGGACGGATCAGCGGAACGTATCCAAAAAAAATTCTCCAACGTACATCTAATAAAAAATGCAGATAATCTGGGATTTGCGGGTGGGTGCAATATGGGTGTTCGGTATGCACTGAACATAGGAGTTGAGCATATATGGTTTTTGAATAATGATACGATTGTTGATCCACATGCGCTTGTGGGGCTATTGAATGTATTGCGTGAAGGGCAAAAGGGTATAGCCGGATCCAAAATATATTTCGCTCCGGGGCGTGAGTATCATAACGATAAATATAAAGAATCAGAGCGTGGACGCATCATATGGTTTGCTGGGGGATCTATAGATTGGGGGAATATGTACGCGTCACATCGAGGCATTGACGAGGTAGATCGAAAGCAGTACGACACCCCCCAGGAAACGCAATATATTACCGGTTGCTCCATGATGGTTGATCGGGTGGTTTTTGAGACGATTGGACTTTTTGATGAACGGTATTTTTTGTATCTTGAAGATCTGGATTTTTGCTTACGAGCCAAGAGGGCTGGATTTTCATTATGGTATGCTCCGTTATCCGTGCTTTGGCATATGAACGCTGGATCTACAGGTAAACCAGGTCATGCGCTTCACGACTATTACTTTACGCGCAATAGACTTCTTATCGGGTTTTCCTATGCGCCGATTCGCACCAGGATTGCATTAGGACGAGAAGCCATGCGATTTATTATTTTTGGTTCCTCGGTCAAAAGAAAAGCGGTACTTGATTTCGCATTTCGTAAATTTGGAAATCAATACACATGGAAAACATAAAACATACTATTTCTGCCATCGTTTTGACGAGAAACGAACAAGATCATATTGGTGGGTGTCTTGAGAGCATATCGTGGGTTGACGAGCTTGTCGTTATCGATAACGCGTCTACCGATAAAACGGTTCAAATCGCAAAAACACATGGAGCAAAAGTGATAGTGGCGAAAGAAAAAGATTTTTCGATACTCAGGACAATCGGACTTCGTCATGCCACAGGTGAATGGATCGTATATGTAGATGCAGACGAGCGGGTTACGCCGGCACTCAAAGAAGAATTATTGCGAATAGTGAAATCAGAGCATACGAATCAACCCAAAGGGTATTATATGAAAAGGAATAATTTTTATTTGGGCAAACGATGGCCATGCCAGGATAAAATGCAGCGGTTTTTCTATCGAAAATCCCTCAAAAGCTGGTTTGGTGCACTCCATGAAACGGCGATAGTCGATGGTGACGTTGGCGTACTCCACGCGCCACTTGATCATTTTACTCACCGTACCCTTGAAGAGATGGTAGCCAAAACTAACGTTTGGTCAGTGAGTGAAGCAAGGTTACGTTTCCAGGGGGGACATCCTCCTATCGTATGGTGGAGACTTCTTCGCGTTATGATGACGGGGTTTGGAGATTCATTTTTTCGGCAGGGAGGATGGAGGGCGGGCACCGTGGGATGGATTGAGAGTATATATCAAGGATTTAGTATGTTTATTACGTACGCCAAACTCTGGGAGATGCAGCAAGGAGATAAAACCCGATGAAAAAGTTTTTTGGCTCTTTGCCGTATCTATTTATACTCATTACGTGGTTCATTTTTGCCTCGCCTTATTTTTTAAAAGGGTTGGTGCCGTTTTCATCTACCTACCTAGTATCATTTTTTCCTCCTTGGAGCGCTGCATATGGGATGCCGGTTAAAAATAACGCGATGCCGGATATCCTTACACAGATATATCCCTGGAAGAAGCTGACAATAGACACATGGAAAATGGGGCAAATTCCCTTATGGAATCCATATAGTTTTTCCGGTACGCCTCTTGCTGGAAATTACCAAAGTGCAGTATTTTCTCCCTTTAACTTTTTATTTCTCTTTTTTTCGCAGATTGACGCCTGGAGTATTTTGGTGCTCCTTCAGCCGCTCCTTGCTGGGTATTTTATGTACTTTTTCCTGCGGAGCGTCGATCGAACCAAAGCGGCAAGTCTCATAGGAAGTATCGCATTTATGTTTTGTGGTTTTATGACCGTTTGGATGGGGTATGCGACGCTTGGATATGCAGCAGTATGGCTTCCACTCGTTTTACTCGGAATTCATAGATATATAAAAAAGCCCAATTGGTGGAGCCTATTATGTACGAGTATCGGACTAGGGTTGTCGTTTGTTAGTGGGCATTTTCAGATAAGTATATACATCCTTTTTTGCGCGGTCGGGTATCTTGCTGTAGAGACAATTCACTCCAAGCAAATTGTTCGTGGGCTAACAGTTCTTGGATACATGGGGATAGGAGTGCTTTTGGCTTCCCCTCAGTTTGCCGCCTCGTTTAGCGCGTACAGCCAGTCGCCACGAAGCTCGAGTTTCGTCAAAGGGGAGATTATTCCGTGGCAATATATCGTCACACTCCTGGCGCCAGATTTTTACGGTCATCCCGTGACGAGAAATGACTGGTTTGGCCATTACGCTGAATGGGCGAGCTATATTGGTGTAATTCCGTTACTTTTGGCAAGTTACGTGCTTATTACGAAAAAGAGAGTAGTCGAATATTTTTTTATTTTCCTTGCCGCAATCGCAATTCTTCTTGCGTTTCCTACACCGTTTAGTGATTTACTTTTTGCAGCAAAAATTTCCGTGCTCTCAACGAGTGCTGCTGCGAGAATTATCATATTATTTAGTTTTTCTTTCTCGGTACTTGCGGCATATGGATGGGATGCATTGAAAAGAGACTGGGAAAAGAAAAACATCGCCCCTCTTGTCATACTTAGTGGAGCTGCAATAGCTGTATTGCTCTTGATATGGACGTTGGTTGTAGTAGTTAAGGTATTTCCCGTAGACAAGTTGGTTATCGCCAGGCGCAATTTTATACTTCCCACAGTGCTCTCGGCGCTAGCGATCGGTCTCTTTTTTCTCGGACACTGTAAACAGAAACGGGTAAAACAGATAGTCCTAATCGTACTTTTGCTCCTTACGACGTTTGATCTGCTTCGATTTGCGATGAAATGGATGCCGTTTGATCCCCGATCGTACGTATATCCAGATATGGCCGTTATAACATTTTTACAAAACAAGGTTGGATACAGCAGGATTTTTGGTAATGTTGGAGGGGAACTAACGACGACTTTCGCTTTCCCCTCGATTGAGGGATATGACGCAGTGTATCAGGAAAGATACGGAGAATTTATTTCCTCGGCAAATAACGGAAAAGTTCAGAAGCCCGAGCGTTCCGTTGTTGCGATCGGGAAACAAGGCACGTATACCGAGCGGATATTACAGTTACTTGGGGTTCGGTATGTGCTCCATAGGTTAAGTGATATTCGCAATATCTGGGCATATCCCTATTGGAACTATCCCTATTACACCCAGGTTTATCGAGATAATTATTATGCAGTGTGGGAAAATACAAATGCATTGCCACGTGCTTACCTCGTTTCCTCGTACATTGTAAAAAACGAGGATCAGAAAATTATTGATACACTTCTTGATCCAGCATTTGATGCCCGAGACAATGTTGTACTAGAAAAAAACCCACTCGTTACGCCTCAAAAGGGTGAAGCGGAGATTAAGGGAACACAGTATTCACCAAATAGAGTCGTTTTTCAGGTGCATACATCTGTACCCAAGTTGTTGGTATTGTCAGATGTCTATGATAATGGTTGGAAGGCGAGTGTCGATACGAAACAAACTGCAATTTACCGAGCAAATTATGACTTTCGTTCCGTTCCGGTTCCCTCAGGAGATCACACAATAGTATTTTACTTCGATCCAATAGGTGTACGGGTAGGCATCGCTGTTTCAGTAGTCTTGTTGGCGTATTTATGTTTAACCAGTTTTGTGAAAGCTTTTTATGAACATAGGCATTTATAATCCATATTTAGATACGTTAGGGGGAGGCGAACGTTACACGTTTGCTATCGCATCCTTTTTAAGTAAAAGTCACTCGGTATCAATTTTTTGGGATGACTTGGGGGTTTGCGAAGCTGCTTCCAAGCGGTTTCACATGGATCTCACCCGAATTGCGGTCACAAGGAATATTTGGAAAAGCACAAATAGTATTCACAAAATTATTTGCAGTCGGCAGTATGATGTGATCTTCTTTGTAAGTGACGGAAGTATTCCACTGAGCCTATCCAAAAAGACATATCTTATCTTTCAGTTTCCGGTCAATTGGGTGCATGTGTCTCCGTGGACACAAGTAAAGCTTGGCAGGGTGAGCGGTATCGTATGTTATTCGGCATATGTAAAAAGATATCTTGATAGAACGTTTCACTTCCAATCAATAGTTATTCCCCCTGCAATTGACACGGCATTATTTGTTGCGTCGGCGAAGAAAAATATTATTCTTACTGTCGGGCGATTTACGAGAGGAAAGAATGCAAAGAAACAGGAAATACTTATAGAAACGTTTAAAGATATGTATAAAAAAGGGCTGAAAAACTGGTCATTGGTGCTTGCGGGAGGGGTGTTGCCGCAAGACAGGGAATTCGTCCGATCACTCGTCAATCACTCTCGAGGATATCCCATACGCATTATTTCCGATATACCATTTCCATCATTGCAGAAGTTGTACGGAGAAGCGCGCATCTATTGGCATGCAGCAGGCTTTGGCGAAGATTTGGATGCTTACCCCGAGCGCGCAGAGCATTTTGGAATTACCACGCTTGAGGCAATGAGTGCGGGAGTCGTGCCCGTGGTATTTAACGGCGGGGGTCAAAGAGAGATCGTCCGTGAAGGCGTTGATGGATATCTATGGGAAGACACCAAACAACTTACAGAAAAAACACTTACCCTCGTAGGTAATACGTCAGTTATGGCGAAAATGATTTCCAATGCTCAAAAACGGGTAAAAGACTATAGTGAAGATAAATTTCGTACTCAAATAGAAAATTTATTACCGAAATAATGAAAAGACGATCGTGGGATATATTTAGCATTTGCGCGATTATAGTAATTGTCTTCGTTTTTTTTTATAAAACGTTTCTCCATGGTTTGTTGCCGATTCCAACCGATAGTCTAGTGGGGCTCTATCATCCATGGAGAGATTATTTTGCGGCACAATATCCAAGAGGCGTTCCGTTTAAGAATTTTCTCATTACCGACCCCGTCAGACAACAGATTCCGTGGCGTAAGCTTGCTATCGATCAATTGAAGTCCGGAAAGCTGCCTTTATGGAATCCATATAATTTTTCCGGTTCGCCGCTTGCAGCGAACGTTCAGGCAGGGGTATTTTACATAGTTAACGGTTTATTTTTTATCTTTGATTTTGCTTCCGCCTGGACAATACTCATCATTCTTGAGCCACTCCTTGCGGGACTTTTCTTGTATATATATCTTCGACACCTCGGGCTAAGCGAAAAGGCATCGTTGTTTGGAGCGATAACCTGGAGCTTTTCAGGGTTTGTCATGGCTTGGCTTACGTGGGGAACCATGGTGCATGTGGCGCTCTGGTTGCCCGTTATTCTACTTTCAATTGACAAACTGACGACGCTACCGGCTTCTCTTCGGGCACAAAAAATTTTCTGGTTTATAGTATTTGTCGTATCGCTTTCGCTTGAGTTTTTCGCCGGACATGTTCAGATATCTTTTTATATTATCGCTTTTAGTTTGATCTACGGATGTATTGGCGTATGGCGCAAGACAGATGTATTTGGTAAGCGGCAAAAACAATTGGTCGTACTTCTGTTGGGTATTGTATTGTTTTTGGCAATAACATCGATTCAATGGGTGCCAATGCTGGAATTTGTTAGCCAAACGGCGAGATTGGCTCAAAGTGATGCATGGTTGAAAGGCGGGTGGTTTATGCCGTGGCAACATCTGATTCAATTCGTGGCACCTGATTTTTTCGGAAATCCTACCACGTTGAATTATTGGGGTGTATGGAATTATGGTGAATTTTTAGGCTACGTTGGCATAATTCCCCTCATTTTCGCGTTGAGTGCAATCGTCGTTCCGACGAAAGATGTCCGAATCCGATTTTTTTCTTTTGCAGGGCTCGTTACCGTTGTTTTCCTACTGCCAAATCCCATTTCAAAAATCCCGTATTTTTTCCACGTACCGATTATTTCCTCGCTCCAGCCGACGAGGCTCATGGTGCTAGTAGATTTTTGTTTGTCTGTGCTTGCAGCTGTAGGTATGCAAGCGTGGTTACAAAAGGAAAATAAAAGATTACTGCCTATAATAATTATTTGTGCTATTGTCTACGGAGGCTTATGGATTTTTGTAGTGTTCGCTAAATGGTTTATTACAAATCAGGAATTCCTTGGTAACCTACTGATTGCGAGAAGAAATCTGATTCTTCCAACAGGGGTTTTTTTGTTAGGAACAGTAGTGGTAATAATCGCCGGGAGACTAAAAAAACAGAGACTCATGGTGATCTGTTACTTCGTATTATTGCTTATCGCAGCGTGTGACCTTTTGCGAGTGGGTTGGAAATTTACTCCGTTTACTCGGAGAGATTACTTTTTTCCGAATACAAAAATTATAGAGTACCTCAAAAAACAAGCAAAGCCATTTCGGATTATGACCCTCGACTCACGGATATTCGCTCCGAACGTATCCACATATTACGGAATCGAATCTATAGACGGGTATGACCCGCTCTATTTAGGTAGGTACGAAGAATTTACGGCGGCGCTTGAAAGAGGGAAGCCAAACATCAACCCACCTTTTGGATTTAATAGAATTATTACCCCACATAACATAGACTCACCACTCCTATCTCTTTTGGACATTCGTTTTGTTCTATCC
>CAZOTW010000025.1:3890-16786 GCA_964582845.1 uncultured Gammaproteobacteria bacterium | reverse complement strand
AATAGCTTAAAAGGCTACTGCTCTACCGTTGAGCTACCGACCCAATTGATTTCTAATAAACTCTCGTCCTCTGTAAGATTTTAGCTCTTTCTCTCGTCTCATCGCTAATTGTCGCGTCTGGTATTCTTCTTTATATACAAGTTTCCACGTACCACCAATATTTTTTGTATAACTACCTTTTTTACTAATTAATTTGCCGTTATGTCTTTCTAATCTCTTCCCTAAGTCTTCCGTTTGACCTATGTAGATTTTACCTTCGCTATTCTGAATTACGTACGTGTAAAACATAATAGCTTAAAAGTCCGCCAGCTGGCGGATCTACCGTTGAGCTACCGACCCAAAATAGTGTTTAACCAATCCCTGCCGACGTGAGACTTTAAATACTTTTCTCGTTCTTGAGCCTCGCGTCGAGTGACATACATACTCGCTTATAAGCCGCTTCATCTGACACAACTAATTATAGCAAATTTTGGATCTTTTCGGCATACTATCGTGCTGTTGCGCCTCATTTGGTATGGAATTGTCGGGAATCACGAGTTTCCCCAATTAGAATCGGGTCGAAAGCTCGATGAAGGCTTGGCTTGGGACTTCAAACCAAAAAGAGGAGCCCTTCGTATTGTCGCTTGTCTTCGTATTGACGATAAGGAGCGTCGGCGAGGCCCATCCGGTCACTTCATAAAACGAGTACTCAGTACCCCGCGCGCCAAACAGGACCGGGACGTCGAGATATTGCTCTCCTGGCACGATTGGTTCACCCGAAGTTTTAAACACAAGAACGTGAGTCAATCCCCCTTCAACGAACTGTATGTAGATATAGGTGTTATCCGGCGACCAACTATTAAACGGAATTTTCATGACGGTTGAAGCCCCGACGGTCTTTTTAAAAATAGGCTGTACTTGACCCGAACGATTTGTCACTGAAAACGTATAGGTAGCTACACCACCTGCCGCATATTCTTTTTTCATAGTCAATTTCATCGTTCCATCAGAAGAAGAGGTTTCGGCAAGTTGGGACTGGGGAGGAGAAATAGAAGATGGCAAAGACGCCGACTGCGTACCGGAGAGACTCAATAATAGGCGAGTCGCCATGCCTGCAATTTGCGGGGCAAGCATGATGAACATAAACGCAATGAGAATAAGGAGTATATGCACCGTGGTCAATGATGATTTTTTCCGTTTTGCCATACCAATAAAGTATATCACTATTGCACCTGGATCGGACGGACGGTCTACGTGGCGCTCTTTTGTTTTGAGTGCTAAATAGTCATTTTTCCACCATCTTTCTTATCCTTCGAAAAACCGCTCCACCATCCACACGAGGGCTACCATGGTACTAAGAAACATGACCGATTGATGGAGACTGCCGCTCCCATCTATGCTAATCTGTTTTCCTGTTCTCACCATGTTCCAACCGAAAAGGAGGGTAACAACAAAAGCAAGCGAAAGGATAAACCAGAGAGGAAAAATCCCAACGACAACGCAGTAAACGAGAATCAATCCCGAAGCCACCAATAATCCCCCCATAAGAACATGCGCCCGCCTCTTCCCTATAACCGCGACCGTATGGGTGACGCCCGCCGCTTTGTCACATGCCAAATCACGCACCTCATTGTAGAGCTCGCCGTACATGCTAATACAAACGGCGAGAAGAAATGGAGCTACCCAAGAGCCCCACAATCCGTTGTATGGAGTAAACGCAAAATATGCGCTCAGCAGTTGCAACCCCGCCAACATGAGACTATGAGAAATGAGATCTAAAACCGGAATACTTTTAAGACGAATTACCCGCCACGAATACAGGACTCCCAAAAACAGCGTCGCTATCCCCAACCAGAAAGGGATCGCGCCAAGAATAAAAAAGATGACTCCTGAAACGACAGCAACGCCAAATGAAGCGATGTATGCGGTTCTTCTGGCAAGTGATCCAGAGGATACGGGATTACGTTTTGCCTTTACTTCGCTTAACGCGTCATCCGGCGCGTCTTCAATATCGCTAATCATAAAGGCAAAACAGATCGCTAAGATATTGGCAGCAAGTACCAATACAAGTCGAGGAATCGACCACCAAGAGAGATGTGCGCCTGAAACCAACACCCCCAATAAGGTGGTAACGGTCGCTGATGCGACATATTCCTGATACCGGGTCAAACGGATAATCCCACGTATTGCGCGCGGTTTTCGCATGAATAACTCCTCTATTCTACGTTACTGATATTCCGACTGGATGTCTAGTAGCACTCTCGTTCCCGTGGGAGGGACTATTGGGTAACATTTTGGACGTGATTAAGGCGCGTCACACGCTCAAACGAATCAAGCTCAATTCCGATTACGTCGAGGCGTAACGATTTGGGCAATTTCTGATTATGGGAACAGTAAAAATGGGCAGTTTGAATGACCTCGCGAAGCTTCTTTGGGGTTACGGCTTCTTCTGGTTTTCCAAACGCTTCTCCTATCCGCGTTTTCACTTCCACAAACACCAAAACACCAGCTTTAAGACAGATGATGTCAAGCTCGCCATATCGAGCCTTGAAGTTGCGATCTATAACGGCATACCCGTGTTTCTCGAGATAATCTACCGCTATGTCTTCGCCTTTTTTACCCAGCTGCTTGGTGTGTTGGGGTCGCTTCATCTATTTTAGTAGCGGACTTGCCGCTTCTTCCTCGAAGATAATAGAGTTTTGCACGCCGCACGTCACCGTGCTTTTTGACTTCAATATTTTTTATCCAGGGAGATACGAGAGGGAAAATACGCTCAATGCCTACGGCTGCAGCTCCCACGCGCCTCACGGTAAACATGGTATCCGAGCCCGATCCTTTTATGGCGATAACGATGCCCTCAAAAACCTGGGTACGCTCATGAGTTTCCTCATGCACTTCCCGCTTGGTTTTTCCGGCGACTTTCTCTTTTTCAATGAGTTTGTAATGCACGCGTACGACATCACCTACGTGGACGTCTACGGATTTTTTGTTTTCTCCACCTTGCAAAGACCACACAGTACTATTTGCCATAAGACACGTATTTTACCATTTTTGCCCTTCTACGACAAGCTTGCGATGTACTCAAGGAAAATGGGGTGGGGAGAAAGGGGACGCGATCGATATTCGGGATGATACTGCGTGCCTACGAAAAACGGGTGCACGGATTTGGGAAGCTCAATAATTTCTGCCAGATGTTCCACGATCGATCTCCCCGCAACAATTAACCCACCATTCTCGAACTGCTTGGCAAATGCGTCATTGAACTCATAGCGATGACGATGACGTTCTCCTACGATACGTTTTGCCTCATCTTCATAGGCATGGTACTTGGTGTAACACCCGTCGACGATCGTGCCTTCCTTGACCTGACACATCCACCGCCCCAATCGCATGGTCCCGCCGTATGCACGGCGCTTGAGAATTTCTTCCTGACCGGAAATCATATGGATGACGGGATACTGGGTATTGGCATCACACTCAAGCGTATGGGCACCTTTAAGTCCCAATACATTCCGTGCGTACTCGACGACTGCAAGCTGCATGCCGTAGCAAAGTCCTAAGTAAGGCACCTTGTTGACACGCGCATAGTTGACTGCGGCTATTTTCCCCTCCACCCCCCGAGGCCCCCATCCGATCGGCACGATAATACCGTTCACGTCTTTGACGTCATCGAGATTCCCTTTTTCTAATTTTTCCGATTGAATCCATTTCACGTTTACTTCTATCCCTTGCGCCCAACTGGCATGGTCAATCGCGTCCATGAGGGCGGCGTAGCTATCGCGGAGTTGGTATTCACCGGTTGCAAAATATTTCCCGACGATTGCTATGGTCTTTTTCTTCGATTTTTTTGCATGGACTGTAGAAACCATCTTTTCCCATTTCGTCATATCCAGTTTCTGAAATGGCAGACCTAGCATGGCAAGAATTTTTTCGTCCAATTTTTGCTTTGCAAGGTACAGCGGCGTCTCATATGGGCTTTCCAAATCAACGCTATCTATCACATTGTCAGCATCCACACCGCAGAAAAGGGCAAACCTACTGCGCCTTCTCTCGTCCATCGCCTTTTCTGCTCGAGCGACGATGAAATCCGGCTGAATGCCCATAGAATTAAGCATTTTCACCGATAGCTGTGTGGGTTTGGTTTTAGGCTCACCCAAGTGTGAGGGTGTGGGCAAGTAGCTCACGTGCACGTGGACAACGGCGTTTTTCTTGTCTCGTGAAAGGATGCGCGACGCTTCGTAATAGAGAGCGTTTTGATACTCTCCCGCAGTACCGCCAAGCTCGATAGCTATGACATCGGCATGCTCCTTGTCTCCGGCCATTTTTATCCGAGCCAAAATCTCGTCGGTCACATGAGGGATTGCTTCTACGTCTTCTCCTTCGTACCCAAAATTCCGTTCACGATGGATAACCGCCTGGTACACCTGTCCCATGGTGATAAAATTATGTCGGTACATATTTTTACCCAAAAATTTCTCATACGTCCCCATGTCCATGTCCGACTCCGTACCGTCATCACACAAAAACGGGTCTCCATGCTCAATTGGATTAATAAGCCCGGCATCGATATTGAGGTAATTTTCACATTTCACGGGGGTAACGTTATATCCTCGATTTTGGAGGAGAAGTGCTATAGAAGCTGTTGTGACGCCCTTTCCCAAACCAGAAATTACGCCACCAGAAACGAAAATATATTTAGTGGGCATGATTAATGTTAACAAAATGTCTTGTAACAGTCAACTACGTAAGTTCGGAAATAAGCCTTTTCATATGGGCTGCCGTGTGAGCAGGAAAATTTGCAATGCGAATATGTGTGCTCTTAAATTCTTTGTATCCTTTTCCAACGACCAAACCTTTTTGTGACAGACTGCTAACGAGACGTTCCGAACCATTGGCCACGCCAACGACGATAACAGTAGGCGATCGAAAGATTTTTTGAGTAACAAAAGGCGTATAGTGATCGTCATGATCGAAAAATGTATAAAGGAGTGTCGCTTTTTCGGTGATCTGTTTACGAATGGCCTGTATACCGATACGCGAAAAGTCTTGGGCCACGTTCCCTAAAAGAAAAATCTCCAACACATTCGGCGTTTCCGGCGTTTCATATTTTTGAGCGTAGGCAAGAAGGTTCGTAAACCGATGGAAACTTCCTACTGTTTTTACCCTTTTCTCTATATACTGTGCTTTTTCTATAGCTCTGGGGCTGACAATTAACACACCCAGTCCCGCCGGCAACCCCAACCCTTTTTGTACAGAGAAAAATATTGTATCAAAACGCGAGAGGTCCATATTCACACAGGGGACCGATGAAACAATATCGAGTGCAATAAGGGCCCGAGGATACCTTACTCTTAAATCGTAGAGTCGGTCGGGAGGTAGACTTACCCCCGTACTTGTCTCATTATGCGTAACGCACAGTAGCTCCGTGTCGCGCGGTATATGGACGTTGGGAAAATCAAATCCCATTCCCGCTGCGACTTCGTATTTCTGGGCATGTTTTCCATGAGCCAGAGCGATGGTATAAAAAAGGCGTGAAAAGGCCCCGTTGACCAAATGAAAACTTTTCTCTTTTACCGAGCTTTGTATTATTTGCTCCATCGCTTCTGTTGCTGAACTTACAAAAAAGATATGAAAGTCTTTCGGGATTGAAAGGAGTGTTCGCAGAGAAGATGTGGTATCGTTAAAAATCTTATGGAACGTATCGCTTCGATGCGAAATCGATGGAATATTTCTCTCAAGAGCCTCGGCAAGGTGTCGACGGTATGTGGGAAAAAGTTGTGACGGACCGGGAGTAAAAAAAATAGGATTCTTCATACCCTAATATAACACCCGTAACCTAATGGTTTCCGGAATCTTCCGGAGCTGTTCGATAACGGTTGTGTTGGAAATCTTATTCACATCGGTGATGACGATACCTACCGCTTCTTTTGTCGCGAGGTGCTGACCCAAAATGTTTATGTTTTGTGCCGCAAACACATTATTGATCTGCGCCAAGACCCCTGGAACATTTTTATGAATATGAAGAATCCTCTGCGCCGAAGCCAGTGGCGGCAAATCGACCAAAGGAAAGTTGACCGAAAGAGTGGTATCTCCGGTATTTATGAACCGAATAATTTTTTGGGCAACGAACTCCCCGATATTCCGCTGCGCCTCCAGGGTGTTTCCACCGATATGTGGCGTGAGAATCACATTTGGTACTCCTTGAAGCAGGTTTGAAAAGGTATCGTGGGTCTCAGTGGGCTCATGAGGAAATACATCAATAGCAGCTCCAGACAAATCCCCGCTCTTGAGACGCCTCGCCAACTCTTCAAGGTCTACCACAAATCCACGGCTCGCGTTGAGAAAGAGTGCACCGTGCTTCATGTACCCAAATTCCTTTTTACCAATGAGATTGACGTTAGTCTTCTTTCCGTCAACATGCACCGTGACCACGTCAGAAATACGGAGAAGTTCTTGAAGCGTGGCACACTTTTTCGCGTTCCCCAGACCTAATTTCTCTTCAATATCATAGTAATACACATCCATACCCGCCATTTCTGCCAACACCGAAAGCTGAGCTCCGATATTACCGTACCCAATAATACCGAGCGTTTTCCCACGTATTTCAAAACATCCGTCAATAGATTTATCCCATGTGCCCTGGTGAAGTTTCTGGCTTTTATCAAAGGCTTTTCGTGCGAGCATGATAATTTCTCCCATAATGAGCTCTACGACACTTCTGGTGTTACTGTACGGAGCATTAAAAACAACTGTCCCTTTTTGAGCACACCCCACTAAATCAATCTGATTTGTCCCGATGCAGAATACTCCAACCGCCAGAAGATGCCGAGCATTGGCTAACACACGCTCGGATATGGTTGTTTTGGAACGAATACCCAAAATCGACACGTCCCGTATTGCCTTTGCAAGTTCTTCTTCGCCAAGCGCACGAGGCAACTCTTCAACCGCGTACCCTTCTTCTTTAAGAAGGCTCACGGCTCGCTCATGGATATGCTCTAAGAGGAGTACCTTAATCCTGTTTTTCGGATAGAAGTACGCCCGGGGAAGATCAAAAAGATACAGAAATTCATCAAAATTAGGCAAAATATAATCCGCTTTTTTAGCAACTGCTTCCCGTTTCACATTTTCACAAAACACAAAAAACTTATTTGCGCTCCCTTGAGTTTTTATCTGAAGGTCCGTATATCCGTCACCTACAACATAGATTGTTCCTTTCAAATGGAGCGCGTGTATCTGCTTTACTTTCCCGCCTTCCTGAGCCAAAAAATTATGACGATCATACCCTATGATGTTTCCCTTCTTGTCAAAACGGAATTCATTGGCAAGAATATGCGATCTTGCTATTCCGAACGGCTTAAAAAGAGGATAAATATAGTCTTTGAAGCCTCCTGAAATGATATAGATAACATCGCGATACGTACGAAAAAATTCTTTATTGCGAACCATCGAGGGGGTAATATTTCTTTTAAGAACACGGATGAGCGAATTAATGTCTTTTTTCGTCGCCTCAAAAAGCGCAAGTCGTTTTTTGAGTGACACGTTAAAGGGGATATCTCCCTGCATTCCCTTTACCGTAATATCTTGAATGAGGCGGGTACGCTTCTTTCTTTCCGGATCTCGTCGAAGTGCAATTTCTGCAAGTTTATCCAGCGCTTCTATACGAACAAACGTACTGTCAAAATCAATAACAAAATAAGTCTTATCTCTCACCAAAAGCTCCTTCTTCCTCGGCAGTACTAGTGTGTGTGCTTGACCTCTCAGGTTATCATCAAAATCTTATAACAGTCCGACGACGCGTTTGTCAATGTGGAAAATAAAACACAAAGGCGGCTAACGAACACTCAGTGTTTTACTGGAAAACGTTATATGCTTGGGCTTGATGACCACGCACTTTTCTCCTTTTTCTATGTACCCCGCGCCCCACGTTTTCAAACGATGTTTCGAGGCTATTTTTTGCGCTTTTTGTATATCGGTTTTGGGCATGTAGAGGGCAAAACCCGCGCCCATATTGAAGGTACCGTA
This sequence comes from uncultured Gammaproteobacteria bacterium, assembly GCA_964582845.1. Lineage (GTDB taxonomy): Bacteria > Patescibacteriota > Microgenomatia > UBA10105 > UBA927 > CAZOTW01. The sequence goes on along the minus strand of CAZOTW010000025.1, from coordinate 8,785 downwards.
CATTTCTGCGTTGTCGTTGCCTGAATGTTCCTGGATAAAACGAAACACAGGCTGCGGCGTTGGAACCGTTTCAAGGATATACGAAAAGTCGCGATCTACTCGCATGAGCTTGCGCCATCCGTGTCCGGTGATATTGACCATATAATGAATATCAATACCTGCATCGAATAAATCATTAACTAATCTCGCATAGATATGGGTCGGTCGAAGGAGTGCTTCTCCATACCGTATCCCGTCAGGAAGCATGGTTCCATATCTTTTGGGAAGTTTCGCTGCAATTGCCCTTGCGAGTGTTAAACCGTTTGCATGTATACCGCTGCTTTCGATAAGCAATATGGCATCTCCGGCTTTTATCTTATCTCCAAGAGTTAATCGCCTCTTCGGTTTAATAATGCCGATAGCTGATCCGGCAAGATCAATTGTATCCATCTCAATAATATTTTTAAGCGCCGGTGTTTCTCCGCCGCCCCAAACAACTCCTGCTAGCCGGCAAGCTTTTGCCCATCCGCTCACTAAATCGCGTGTTCGCTTTTTATCCGAAAACCAACCAGAATTTCCTACGGCAAAATACGCATTTATCACCTGCGGCGCGGCTCCCACTACAATAAGGTCATTCACAATGGCAGCTACAGCATCCTGAGCAATAGCATCGTAGTACGTTTTATTTACCTCGCCATTAGACGGGCCAGTAATCTTCCTCATTTCATCTGCGACCAAGTTTTTTGTCCCGAGACCCTCAACCACAAGAGCGCGGTATGCATCTTTCTCCTCCCAGACGAAAGCAGACTCGCCTCTGCTTTTCTCCACTTGGTGAATCCTTTTCGATGCTCGCGCGGTTTTTGCGCCTTCGCACTGGGCCAGACGCTTCAATGCGTCCAATGCATCGTATGAGACGCCTGACGACTTGTAGGTAACTGGTGTCGGTGTCATAAGGTGACGGCGCGTTTAATCCGCTCTTCAATGGGGTATGGAAACCGAGAAAACTTCTTGCTGGTGATTTTTTCATACACAGCGATATAACGCCGTGCCAGAGCTACAATAAGATCTCTGCTCATCGCTGGCGGCTTGCCGTCGCCGCGGTAACCGCGATTGGCGTACCATAGCCGTAAGAATTCTTTATCAAAATTTTCCGGCTCGAGCCCCTTCTTCCATCTCTTTTCATACGTATCGGCTTTCCAGAAGCGCGATGAATCGGGCGTATGAATTTCATCCATAAGCATGAGTTCCCCGTTGTACAATCCAAATTCGTATTTCGTATCCACAAGAATGAGGCCTCGCTTTTTGCAAAGCTTGCTTCCAAATTCGAAAAGCGCCAAGGAAGCTTTTTCCATCTGTTTATACAGTTTTTCCGGAACAATTTTTCGTTTAATAATTTCTTCGCGCGTGAGTCGCTCATCATGCCCTCCTTTACCACCGCCATGCGTCGTCGGAGTAATGACAGGAGTAGCGAGTTTTTGGTTTTTCTTTAATCCATCGGGAAATTTGATGCCGTAAATTGTGCGTTCTCCCCGCTCGTATGAATACCAGATTGAGGTTTTTGTCACTCCCGAGATATACCCTCGCACAACCATCTCCACGGGAATCGGCTTACAACTGCGCGCAATCAAAACGTTCGGATCTGGCACGGCAATCATGTGGTTTGGCACGATGTGTTTGGTTTTCTCAAACCAGAATGCGGCAAGCTGGTTTAATACCGCACCCTTAAACGGAATGTAACCGAGAATGACGTCAAACGCAGACTGCCGGTCGGTTGTAACGATAATACGTTTACCTTGTCCCGCCGTAGCCCGCCGTCTGCCGGGCGAAGGAGGATCAGGTAGGATATAAAAATCTCGCACTTTCCCTTGATATTTCTTCCCAAGCCCCATAATGTCAACCGTTTGCAATACATGCGGCAACGATTTCAAAATTAGTTTCTTAGGTACCATATTTCCTCCATCCCAGGCGACCAAGAGCGGCATTTTTCTCTAGGACACCTTTTCTTAGATGTTTTTTATATTGGTCTAATTTTTCGGCGATATGCGCATCCGATAGCGCAAGTATCTGAATTGCCAGAAGAGCTGCATTCTTTGCGGCGCTGATGCCCACCGTCGCAACTGGTACACCCGGTGGCATCTGAACAATAGAATAGAGCGAATCCAACCCAGACAATGTCTTGGTATGCATGGGGATGCCGATAACCGGAAGCGTGGTATACGCTGCAACGGTACCTGGCAGATGTGCTGCTCCTCCTGCTGCGGCGATAAACACGCGGATTCCGCGTGCTTCTGCCTTTTTGACATATCGGACGGTATCTTCAGGGCTTCGATGGGCAGAAAAAATACGTACCTCAAATAGAATATGGAACTGTTCTAATGTATCAAGCGCATCTTTGACCCCAGGAAGATCCGAGTCGCTCCCCATCAGAACTGCGATTTTAGGTTTTTCCATAGAGTTTAATGAGTTTCAATATGTTCTTCCCTGCGCGCAGGGCCCTTTGGGGCGCATCGCCCACATGATGGGAAACATCGAGTGACTCGTGAATCTCGGATTGCGACACATATTTTTGAATCGTACGATTGTCTTGGAGGAGCTGTGACATCGGGTTAGGTTTTCCCGCTTGAACCAACGCCCATGATTCCATGGAAATAGTTCGTAACAACTCGTGCATTTCCTGACGATCTCCCCCATGTTGCACAAGACGAAGAAGCAGAACCTCAGTAGCAGCAAATGGTGCGTACTGTGAAAGGTTAAAACGGATGCGCTCCCTGTTCACCACAAGTCCTTCCACGATTTTTTGGACAGTTACGAGTATTTCATCAAGGGCAATAAACCCTTCGGAAATGAATATGCGTTTATTAGCCGAATCATCAAGTGTCCGTTCAAGATGCGACAATGTCGCATTTTCCAAAGCGACGCTGGGCAATGCGGCAACGTACCGGGCAAGCGAGCAAATTTTTTCCGAATTGATGGGATTTTTCTTAAACGGCATCGCCGAGGAGCCAACCTGTTTTTTACCAAAGGGTTCGCTCCACTCACCAATTCCCGGTGACTGAAGAATGCGCAGGTCGGAGCTAAACTTAGAAACGGAAGAAGCCACACTGGCAAGAACCGAGACAACAAGATAGTCATACTTTCGCGGGTACACTTGTGTCGCTATCTCAGCCCCGTGTACACCAAGTTCCTCCATAACCGCTTCGTCAAGCTGACCCGCAGTCATATTGTGTCCGCGCAACATCTCGACATAGCTAGCCCTTGACCCCACCGCGCCCTTCATTCCTTTCCCTTTAAACACCGATTGCACAAATTGCAGATACGACAAATCCGTGAGCAAATCCTGCCCGTAAACGGCTAACCGATACCCTACCGTCGTGGGTTCGGCGGGCTGTAGGTGCGTGTAGCCCATGCAGGGCACTGAGGCATAAATAATAATCTGTTTAGCAAACAGCGAAAGGGTGATACGGAGATTTTCGCTCGTGAGTTCAAGTGCTTGGGAAATACGCATCGCATCGGCATTGTCTACGATGTCCATGCTGGTTGCGCCCAAATGAATTTTATCCCCACCCCGAGAAGCCTTTTTCGCAAACTCGCCAATAGCAGCGACCACATCGTGGCGCGTTTCTTTCTCAAGAGCCAGAATTTCGTCTACATCAATATCTTCCTCGTGGCGCACGAGATCATCAAGTTCCGCCTTCGTGACGAGGCCTGCTTTGTGCTGTGAACGCGCGAGGGCCACCCAAATTTTCCGCCAGAGACGGTATTTATATTGTTCGCTAAAGATCTCCCGCATTTTAGCGCTTCCATACCTCCAGGAAAGCGGGGAAACGTAATTGGAAAAATCATGCGTCGTCATAGTGCTTATGTTACCACCTTCTGTAAATTTTTTAACCGCAGCGCTTCCCGTATCTCGTGGGCTACACGCCTACCCATCGACATAGTCTCCCCAAAAAGATAGCCACTATAGGGACTCGCTGCAATTCCCGGAGAGCCCGGCATGCGCGGCGATACGTCAACAACGACGATATCTTTTTTGGGTGGACCGGGTGTGATAATACTCTGCAGAGCAAACGGGCCGATCACGCCTTTCGGGTGCACGGTTTTACTTGCTACGACAAACGCTTCGCCCATGGCAAATGCCTGCTCCAGAAGCGACTCTAAGACAGTAACCGTGATATGTCCCGCTTCTTCAAAGGAAAGAGGAGTATAGGAAAGCACGTCTCCCTGGTACATCGCAGGAATCCTCATCATTCCTTCCAAATTGGTCTGGCGGCGGGTATCGGTACCTATAAGCTCGAGTCGGTTGCACAAGGGTGAGTAAAAAAAGTTAAAATTTACCGGCGCTCCGACGATAAATTCTTCAATGACTGCCTCCTTTAATGCGTCGCGCGTAATTTTCTTTGCGTGAATCATCGCCCTACTTTTTTTCATGAATTCCTGATAACTTTTTGCAAGAAAAAAGGCTCGCTCAAAAGGTCGCGCCGCTTCCGCAACTTTTACCATACACAATCGGTCAATTGTTTTGGGATCCCCATACTGCCTCGGGTATCGGATGCCAGCAGCCTTAAGGACATCATATTGATTTGGTTTCCGCGTTCGCTCTTCTATTTTGAGAAGATATTTGTTCCCAAAAATGGGCACCTGAAAATCTTTTTCAATGCGTTCGTAGGCAAAATCCAGGTACACTTCAAACGACCGGTGGGGGATAAAAATCGCCGAACGCCTCACGAGCTCCTTTTGTACGCGGGGAGTCAATAGCTCGGGGAACGTATCAAGCGTAAGGCACGCGTCCACACACCCAAGCGACCCGTGCGTCGCATAGTATTGTTGATACGTCTTCTCTCTCCCTTTTTTGGCGACGACCAGCGTTTTAAACCCCTCGTCTTTGGCACCGCGACACACGTCCAGGGCACTATGGC
>CAZOTW010000025.1:0-3872 GCA_964582845.1 uncultured Gammaproteobacteria bacterium | reverse complement strand
ATACCGCAATCATTATCTGTTTCATAGGTTAATCTAAAATCAGATCAAGTGTTTTCTTTTTTATAGCATGCTTTATTTCCCGAGCGATTCGCCTCCCTGTACTCATCGGCTCATCGTAGGTTAACGACGTGTAGGGTGATCCGTCAATGAACAAATTGGTGCCAGCGACAATCCGACAGGAAATCTCCATAGCGTGGAACCTTTGATCAGGAGTAATAATCGTTTCCAAGCAGAACGGCCCGATAAGTCCTCGCTTGTCGATGAGTTTCTTTGAGGCGGCGACAATCCGTTCGCCCATGGCATACGCTTCGGGGAGAAGCGATTCCCGAAGTACCAACGGCAAGTTCCCAACTACCACGTAGCTGGGGTCGATATCCATGTCTCTTTGATAGGCAAGAGGAATCCGCCCAAACCCGTCAGTGTTTGTCTCATACCTTCGGTCGATACTCATAAGTTCCACCGTATGATCGATGGGAGAATAAAAATAATGCATGTAGCAGGTCACACCCACAATATATTCCTGAATAACGTATTTACTCGATTTCATTGTTCGCATTTTTTTGCGAAGATCCCCCTTATTTGCAGCCAAAAAGTATCCAGATCCACCGGCTGCACCATACGATTTCACGATCACTGGAAACAAAGCGTGTTCAAGTGTGTATTCTCGTGGGACTCGAATAGCCGATTCCTTAAGCCACTTATACTGAAGCCCTCTGTTTTCTTCCCAATCCAACACTTTTTTATTGCCGAAATAGGGAATAGACAGCTTCTCGTTCCCCTCTTTTCCCAAATAGGCAACAAACGACCCGTGTGGGACAAGGACACAGTTGTACTTTTTCAACTGACTCTCAATTCGCGGGAACTGAGAAAATGCGTCAACACAAATAATAGTATCTATAAATGCAAAACGACGATAAAAAGACTCTTTGCCTTTAAGTGACACCAGGAGCGTCGGGAACCCCTCATCTTTCGCCCCCTTGAGAATCTGGAGAGCACTGTGACTTCCTAACGTAGCCATTGTATATATCTGTTGTTTCATAATACGTTTTCGCTATCATGTAACGGTACATGGTAACACATACATTATTGGAAATACGTCACGGCATTTTGGAATACTTTGAGACCTGGCCCGTGTACAGGTAGTTTTTCACCATTCCTTATACACTGTTCTTTGCGTAAAGGCCAGGTGGGAAGTTGCGTAAAAAAGAGCGCGCGCTCGGGGTGCGGCATAATACCAAAGATTCGTCCGGTCTCGTCAGTAATTGCTGCAATATCATCAAGGGTGCCCGTTGGATTTGCCGGAAGTTGTTGATACTCACACATGTCTCCGTGTACATAGCGTAACGCAACCATTTTTTTCTTACGTAGCTTCTCAAGCGTTTTTGGTGTCGTATAGAATTTCCCCTCTCCGTGACCAATAGGAAAAGAAGTCATGTCGATGCCTGTAAGCCATGGCGACTCGCTGAAACTTTTCAAATCTGTCCAACGATCAATAAGCCTCGAAGAATCATTATGGAGAAGCGCAATTTCCTTTTTACCGTAGGCGTGGTGAAACCCCGGCAATAACCCAAGGTTCACTAAAATCTGAAACCCGTTGCATATGCCAATAACTAAATGATCGCCTTGGATAAATCGAACAAGGCTATCCCACAGGTGATTTTTTAGTTTATTGGCGTACGCATTACCAGCACCCGTATCATCCCCATAGGCAAAGCCACCGGGAATTGCCAAGATCTGGTATCGCCTCAAAAGCTTGGGGCGATCAATACAGTCATTAATATGGACAATATCCGCGCTGCCGCCCGCAAGAAGAAATCCATATCGCGTTTCTTCTTCGCAGTTTAATCCATATCCAGAAAATACAAGAGCCCTCGGTTTATTCATATGTCATCATGGTAACATGTTAATATTCTAGAAACGTTGATCCGTACGCATGCTTGGCTTCTTCAAGTAGACAGTCCAAAAGCATATTACCCCCCAAACCCTTTATCCGAATACGCTTGCTATCGGTCACAACGCCAATGTTTGCGAGTGTGTTACCTGACATCATCTTTTCAAATTGCGCCGCCTTATCCGGGGCGACAGTGACCAATAACCTACCCTGACTTTCGCTAAATAGCACTCCATCATCTTTTTTTATGGTAGCCGGTACACTTCTGAGGTCTATGTCAACACCCAGCAATCCTCCCATTGCAGTTTTTGCAAGGGCCATAGCAACGCCGCCGCGATGAATGCTTACTGCGGATGCAACAAGGTTATTGGATACAGCGCGGAAAAATCTCTCGTAGAGCTTTTTATTTTCCTTTGCATCAACATGAGGAACACTGTTCCCTATTGCATCCATATGGGAACGCTCATTGAGGTAGGAAAAATATTCCGACGCGCCCAGTTCTTCATGGGTTTCTCCAAGAATATAGACGAGGTCGCCTGGATATTTGGCGTCGAGGGAAACCGCTTTCGTCACATCAGGTATGACCCCAATTGAAGATACCAGTAGTGTCGGCGAGATAGAGATAGCTACCGGCTTCCCCTTTTCATTAAATCCCTTAAAGTCGTTGAACATGCTGTCTTTGCCAGATATAAACGGAGTGCCATAAGAAACGGCAACGTCGTAACATGCTTGGGCTGCCTTTTTCAGTTGTCCAAGCCGCTCTTTATCTGTGGCACTACACCAACAGAAGTTATCCAGAAGCGCTAGATTCGCGATGTCCGCTCCAGCGGCAACTGCATTTCGTATGGCAGTATCAATTGTGCACGCGGCCATACAGTACGTATCGATATCGCTGTAGGCGGGATACAATGCTTGTGACAACACGATACCTCGCATCGACGATAATACCGGTCGGGTAACTGTGGCATCGGCATTCACCCTTCCCCTCCCTTGGAGCGGTTTTAATACTGACGTTCCCTGTACCTCGTGGTCATACTGCTGGGATATGAATGAATAGCTGGTAAGGTTTGGTCGCCTAAGGAGCGCAAGAAATATCTTGGTGTAATTATCAAGCGGCTTGCGCGAAGGTTCCTTGTACTTTTTTGTGGTCAACGTTGCCGTCAATTGCTTCCTTGGCAACCCTTCGTGCAAAAACTCCATCGCAATATCCATGACGACATTTTTCCCGTACGATACAACGCATCTTCCAGAGGTGGTAAACTCACCGATAATTGTAGCCTCCACACCGCGACGTTTCATAAGGCGAGAGAATGCTCCCCATTTTGTTTTGGGAACGGCCAGCGTCATCCGTTCCTGCGATTCGGAAACCCAGATCTGCCACGGCGCAAGCCCGGGATATTTTAATGGCACTTTCTCAAGATACACGCGACAGCCGCCCGACTCTTTCGCCATTTCCGCTACAGAACAGGACAGGCCACCGGCACCGTTGTCCGTAATACTGTGGAAAAAACCTTTATCGCGCGCCTCTTTTACGATCGCATCGCTTAACTTCTTTTGTGTAATCGGGTCACCTATTTGCACGGCTGTGGCGGGACTTCCGGCGGTCATCGCTTCTGACGAAAATGTCGCTCCATGGATGCCGTCTAACCCCACCCTACCGCCAACCATCACGATAAGATCGCCTTTACGCGCCTTTTTGATATATGCTTTCTTTTTATGAACGGTACGAGGGATAAGGCCGACCGTCCCCACAAATACCAACGGTTTTCCTTTGTATCGCCTATCAAAATACAAAAACCCTTGGGGAGTGGGAATGCCGGAACAATTTCCTCCGCTGTTGACTCCGGCCACTACGCCGTCAAATATACGCCGGGGATCTAACATTTTTTGGGTACGGTTAGGACCCCGGTAAATTGGTGTTGTATCAGTGGGGTACGCCAAGCAAAAGCCGTACATATTGATAATCGGCTTTGCCCCGAAC
>CAZOTW010000024.1:7682-16857 GCA_964582845.1 uncultured Gammaproteobacteria bacterium | reverse complement strand
CCCGGGACCTGTACCAGTTCGACCACTCCCTGTTCTCGCTGCGGGGCAACACCATCTTCGCCAACTTCCACGGAGCCCGTCGGTTCGCCCAGAAGATGAATGCCCGGCGCAATCTGGCCCTCTATCCGGAGCGCGCGGTGAGCGCCGGCCAGATCAACGCCATGGGCCTGATCGACGAAATCCTTCACCTGGTCGTTCAGCGCTACCGAGAGCAGCGCAACTCACAGGTAATGTCGCAGGCGTTGGAATGGGCGTCGTACCAGCTTGCGCCGACTCAGAAGCCGTCTGATTTACGTTAAGCGGCGCGACATCGATAATTTTGTTAATCGATGGCCGGTATAAAATTGCTTTTTTTGCTTTGGTATAAATAAGCACGCGATCGCCGTTTGCGGAATGGGAAAAAAACTGTTGATTTTTCAGTTTCTCCACATCGTTGACGATTGCGACAGTTGGTGTTTCGTCAGTCGGCAATGCCATGAGCCCGGCGACTCGTGCAATCATTGCGTTCGATTCCTGTTGCGCATACTTGGCGGGGTCCCTGAGCCGCGCCTGCATCGAACGATATTGGGTGATGAAATAGACGGAAGGAATAATGGCAAGGAAAAGAATACCGACTCCCAATGCAATAAGCTTTTGTTGTTTCGAAAGCGCAGATAGTTTAGGAAACACCATATGACCCATTATACCCAGTTTGTCAACTGATTCAAGGGGAAGCCCGTTATTGCACCCCGAGGATGAGGCGGGCGGAGGCAGTTGATTCGGTAAGTACGCCCGAGACGCTCGCAACGCCGAAGTCGCTTGCAAGATCCTCGACTAACTGTTGTGTTTGAAACGAAGTCATTCCCGATGAAGTCAGAAGCTGTGATCCATTCTTTTGCTTTGCCACATTTCCAATTTTGACAATGACATATCCTTTTTCTTCCAATTTCGTCGCAGCCTTTCCGGCTGAACCGGCAACACCAGTACCATTGAGAACCTCCAAGGAAATATCCTCTCGTTTATACGCTGGGATTGGAGTCGGCGTCCCGGTAACGCGCGGGACAGGAGCCGCCACCAGCTTCTTTTCCTGGGGCGGATGGGTTACATACAAAAGCGATACCGTGATCGTTGCGACCACAACGCCTAACGTAACGACACTTCCCACAGCAAACAATACGGTATTATTGCGCTCAAGAGCCGGTTCGCTTTCCTCGTCTGGGCTGTCTTCATACGCAAGCGGAGCGTCGAGATCCTCAGTCCCTGATTCGGGAGCAGACGGCGCGGAAGGAGAAGACTTCTCGGAGTGAGAGGGGGAAGGGTGAAGGGGTAAGGATGGTTCCGATGGCGCTGGCGGCGCCGAAGAAGGGGCCTTCTCGGAAGGAGGCAGATTGGGGGGCGATGAGGGTTCAGGTGGTGGCGAGCTAGCCAGCGGTGGCGGCGGCGTAGGACTTGGTGGTGGCGTAGGACTTGGTGGCGACGGTGATGGGGACGGGGTAAACGTACGCGGAATTGGAGGGGGAACCGGAGGTGCTTTAACGTTCTTAGGCGGTTTAACTGATTTCTTACGTGTGGCAGTGGGCATGATCTTCTTTAATTATTCATCGCGATTCACGATGAACGATAAACGACTAGCTCCCCGGTACGTCGTCACGACTGTGAGCGGCGATAATTTCTTTGATCATGTTGACAACCTGCTTGGGATCATGCTCGCTTTTGACGATATACTTGACGGCACCTTTCATAAGCGCACTTTCCGCGTCTTTCTCGCCAGCCAAATTCGTAAGCATGATGATCGGAATATGTTTCGTATCAGGGTCTGCTTTCAGCTTTTCGAGAACCTGCAAGCCGTTCATTTTGGGCATCATGATGTCCAGAAGCATCACAGTCGGTTTGATTTTTCGGGCTTTCTCAAGACCCTCCTCACCATTCCCCGCTGTTTCTACGTCGTAGTGCTCGAATTTAAAAATCTTCTGATACATCCGCGACATGAGCGGATCATCTTCCACAATAAGTATTGTTTTTGCCATATTGTATCAAGAAGCCTTTGTCTTGGGGGCAGTTTTATTATCTACCTCGGCAAGATACATATCAATACGTTTGGTAAGGTCTTCAGGCGGCGTATCAGACTTAATGATAAAATCTCTCGCCCCAAGCTGTTTCATCTTACTTCGAATCGTCTCTTCGCCGTAATTCGTGAGAATGACCACCATAATGTCTCTTGTCATTCGGCTACTTTTCAGCATTGCAAGGGTCTGAAGTCCGTCTACAACCGGCATCATGACATCCAAAAGTATGAGCGCAGGTATAAGCGCATTGGCTCTGTCGATTCCTTTTTCCCCGCTGCCGACAATCTCAAACGTATAGTTATGATGGGCAAATAACCGCTCAAAGTACCGCTGTACATACGGATCGTCTTCGATAATAAGTATTGTTTTTGACATATCCCCTCACGAGCTGGCGGCTGGCGCTGTCGAAGATTGCATTTCCATATATGCTTCCACTTTTTTAATCAATTCTTCGTCAGTCACGTTTGATTTTACAATAAACCCATCCGCGCCAAGTTCCGTCGCCTTTTTTATGGTTTCGTCATCTCCGAGATTTGTGAGCATAACCACGAGACAGTCCTTTGTTGTATCATCTTTCTTTAATTTCTCCAATACCTGTATTCCGTCTACTTCCGGCATCATGATATCCAGGAGGATAAGATGAGGCTTAAGCGTTTTTGCTTTTTCGATCCCTTCAGCTCCATTAGCCGCTAAATCGACGTCGCATTTGTTGAAACGAAAAAGACGTTCGTAAAACCGACGAACATACGGATCATCTTCTATGATCAGAATATTTGCCATACGCTTTTGTTATATCACGCATTCGCACTCGCTGCAACAGGTACCTTCTCTTTTTTTGGCGATGTCGTATCCTCGGGCGGTTTAGACTCCGGGGTGGATTGTTCTGTACTCTCCGGTGGTTTAGGCTCCGGGGTGGGTTGCTCTGTTTTTTCCGGCGGTTTAGACTCGGGAATCACTTGTCCCGGGGCAAGGGGCAGAGAGAATGCGAATGCCGACCCTTTCCCAGGACGCGAATACTGGAGGCCGATTGCCCCTCCCATGCCCTCTATGATCAACTTTGAAATGTAGAGCCCGAGCCCCGTCCCTTTGGCCGCATCACGGGTAAATAGGCTTTCTCCAGCTTGCTGAAACTTCCGAAACAGGAGCATTTGATTTTGATAGGGTATCCCCCGACCCGTATCTTCCACAATCACCCGTATGTGGGCATCGTGTAAATGGACTTTGACCGTCACGCCACCCTCCTCCGTGAATTTAAGCGCATTACCCACTAAATTAATAATCACCTGCTTCACGCGATCTTTATCACCATATGCAAGAGGCACTGGCGTATCGGGCGGTTCGTAGCGAAGATACAGTTTCCGCCTCGAACCGGTGACGTCATACTCTTTCAGCACCGCCTCAATAAGCGTGGGGGCATCAAATGGTTCGTTTTTAAACGGAATTCTCCCTTGCTCCAGTCTGCTTGTTTCCAAAAAGTCATTCACGATCGATATAAGCCGGATACTTGACTCATGAATATCCATCACCATGCCTTTGAGTTGCTCATCTTTCAGCGCATCCCCGTAATACTCAAGAATCATTGATGTATTGCCGCGGATCGCCGTCAGAGGCGTACGGAGCTCATGCGACGCAATAGAGAAAAATTCTTCTTTGGAGCGCTCCATTACTTTCGCCTCCGTCTGATCTTCAATAAGAATCACGGTGCCTAAAAATTCTTTGTGCTCGACATCCAAAAATATCGGCGCCACGAATAACTCAAGATATTTCCCTTTAAATTCGATATTTTTGACATCCATGGATTTCCCTTCCTTTTGGGCCCGCTCGTGAAGTTCTTGGATATGAATAGCACCCGCAACCTTCTTTTCGATATCCCCAAGACTTCCGACCGTCTTCTCCACTTCCAGAATCGAAACGGATGCGGGATTTTTCGTGATGATATCGCCGGTCGGGCTTGTCAGAATAAAGCCGACGACCAAACTATTAATAGACGCCGTGAGGCGCGCCTGTTCCTGACGCAGTTCCTGCGTGCGCTCTTCAACGGTACGCTCAATCGTTTCCTTGACTTCTTTATCCCGTGTGATATCATGAAAGGTTACCAGTCCACCAGTAATTTTTTCTCCGCTATTGAGAGCCGATGTGGTAAGGGAAATAGGAATATTCCTTTCCGGCGTTTTCAGATAATAATCCCCTTCCATACCGGCTTCCATTGACTGACCCGACGCCATGGTCTTTGCGAGCGGTCGATCTGCCTGGGCAAGAGGCGTATCTCCTTTCATCAGGGTCGTCACCTCACTAAGATTTTTCCCGATAATATCATTCATGTGCAGGCCCAACATCTTTTCTGCGGCCGGATTCACTAGTAACACATGATAGCCTGCGTCCACCACAAAAAGTCCTTCTCCCATAGCACTGACGATCGCCGTTGCCCTATCCCGCTCGCTTTTCAGCGTTACCTCAAGTCTCTTTGCGTCCTCCAGCAGATTGAGCATCGCTTTTTTGGTATCTTCGAGCACCTTATATTGCGCTTCATGCTCCTCTTTTCCCACCGGATCATTTGTCATTGAATCGCCCGTTTTTGGCACGCTGGGAGTTACTTCTCCCACTCCATAGGCAGTTTCCTGGACGTGTGCTTGTTTTGAAAGATAGGTAACGCGTTCGGTCATCAATACTCCCTCCGGAAGATAGGTAAAAAATTCCTTCACCGTAGCGGGGCCGTAGGCTTCAGCAGACAGGTATGTACCTCGCACAATCGCTAGTACCGTCTCACCTCCGAAAAGCGATCGGGCTTCGTTGTAGATCGTGACATAGAGAAGTCGAAATATGTTGATCAGTTCTTCAGGTGATAGACCATCTGGAAGATGTATCGAAGAAAAGTCAAGTCCTTTTTGTGAAACTGAAACGCCAGTAAACGGCGTTGCTTTCATGGCTTCGCCAACAAGCGAAACAAGTTTTGGTTCACCGACTTTATCACAGATGTGTTTGATCAAATCTCGGGTTATCACCGTAAAAAATAGGTATTGGCGAGTGGATTCACTCGCAAAGAGAAAACGGAGGTCAAAGGGCAAATTTTTGATAAACGGCTGTGCCATCACATCCGCATGTAATGACTCTTGAGTATATTTCCCTTTCGTCACTGGTGGTGCGGGCGAAACGATACATTCCTCGAGTTTTTTACACACCGCAATACTGGCGCGATAGTCACCCGATACCGCTCGGTTTATCGCCTTCCCCTTCTCTTTCCAGATATCTTTCACAAGATCTTTTTTTACTATCAAACTATACAGATACGAAAAGAGGGGGTCTATGGAAGCGGCAATAGAAGCCTTTTTTCTATCAAATAGCCACAATAAGCGCAAAAACATAGGCAGGCTACTCACGTAATGTCTTAAGTAAGTAGTATAAAAAGTATACTATAAATGCTCACCGAATATATACGTGGTAGCATACATTTCAAAAACCCTACCCTCGCGGGTCCCTGCCTGCGTAGGAACTCTACGCTTGCGGGTCCTGTCAACTGCGTGTTCCAGCGATGTCCTCGTCCCGCACCAACCGAAATACTCGCCTATCACGTCTTCTGATCACATACCTACCTTTGGGGTGTTTTGCAAAGATACGGGAGGCATCCGTGCGGGACTCCGGGAACGCTGGGAAATCCTTCGCAGTTGCCACCCGCAAAAACTCTCATGCCTCCCCACGTCTTTCTCATGCAAATCATCTCAAGCTTTCTTGATAGATGCACCCGCACCACCCGCGGATTATCATTAAAGAATCGTGAAGAGCGCGTTTCTAAATTTGATAGGCGATGTACCTGGCTACCACGTATGCAGGCACAATCGAAAAGACGAGGAGGAGGACGGTCACGATAAACGTGAGCTCTATAGACCGCCCCGCAGCCTGAAGGACACTATACTGCGGTCGACCGACGAAGAGTATCCCGACAGGAATATTATCCACATCTTTGAGCGGTAAATACGATGCAAAATATGGGGTTTGAAGAAGCGTCACGCTACCGGTATAGCTCTGCCCATTTGCAAGTACGGTTGTTTTAATAGTACTTCGATCCTCTTTCATCCCGATTAAGCGCGATTTTCCATCCGACGTCATGAGGGTCCCCGCTGAAACAAGATTGTCGCCGTAGATAACCGCCTCTAGGCCTGTAGCTGCCTTCAGCCCATCAACGTACGCGTTGTCCACGACACTTCCGGCGAGAACCACACCGATAATGCTACCCTTATCTTTTATCGGTGTAGCTGCCTGTAGGGATATTTGCGGCGCCACGACGCCGTCTTTGGTCACTACGGATGAAGCCGACTCACCCAAAAGCGCGCGTTTCACCAGCGGATCATCGGAAAGTGAATCGCCCGCTCGATCACGATCTTCTCCGCGAGCCAATACCTGGCCGCTATCACCGGTAACGGCAAGCGAACTTTCTTTTTTGGCAAGGAGAAAATCCTGGGCGATATCCGCAATCACCTTACGGGTTTTATCCGTAACGGCGGCAATAATCTGGGGATTTTGAGCAATTGCCGCTACATCAGAGGCAAGCTCCGATTTTTTGCTGTCGAGGGTAAATTGCAATACTTTCACATCTGTTTCCAATTGCCGAAGTGACTCATCCTGAATATTTTTTACCAGAAGCCCGGTAAACGTGACCGTGGTGATCAAAAAAATGAGGAGTATTGTTGTAGTAAATATCATAAACAGCTGTGTTTGAAACTGTTTGAGCAGGTACCCAAACACCCACTTCCCCAATACAACGGCAACCCCCAATAAGAGCACCTGGGCCGCAATCCACACCGGACCAAAAGAAGCCACCAGGCCGTAGAGTGTCACGTTACCGGTATGCGCAAAAAGCGACGCACATCCCAAAAGCTCAGCAAAGCTTAACGCAAAAAAGGAGTATGCCACGGGCTTCAGGTGATCCTCCAGTCCCACGGTGGCTCGGCGCAAATAGAGAAACCCTATGACCGCAGCACATATGGGATACAACGCATGGGGGATAATAAATAAGGAAGCTGGTAAAAGAACAGCTACTCCTTCCCCCTTCACCCTTCCCCCTTTCTTATGAAACGGATGCTCCTCAAGCGGATCCAATATGAGGCTGACGATAAGAAGGAAATATCCGGGTAGACGCGTCACCATAAGGAGCCACTCGTTTGCGGTTTCACCTAAAAGTGACGAGCTTAAAATCGAACTTTCCACAAATACCGAGCTTATGACAAAAGAGAGGGATAAGAGGAAAAACCCTACCAATTTTATGATATCTTTCCGATTCTTGTGCTCCTTCCAGGCGTCATAGTAGAGCCAGAATACCGCAAACAACACGAGAGCGACGAACAGATTGATCGCAAAGTGCGCATTTTCTAAAAAAAACTGTAGCCACATAGGGACAGGGTTAAACTAATTTTCAATTTACAATTTTCAATTTACAAATCAATTTTCAAAAAATTTTCAATTTACAATGTATAAAAAAATCAATTGCGCAACCGCGCTGATGATACGATTTTTTGGAATATTAATGTAAGCTCTTGACATTCTTGCCACAATAATTTTATATCATCTTTTCGGGTCGGTTCACAGACGGCAAACATACGTAACCAATGCTTCGTCTCTTGTGCTTCCTTTTTACAGATAAATATCTTGTTAACGAAATCCCTCCTTGAGCTCGCTCCATTGGCTTCCATATAGTTTGCACCAATACTTGTACCCGATCGCACCAACTGATGTATGATTGGTGCGGACACACCCGTAACAGAAATACCTTTACAAAACTTTACAATATTTTCTCCAAACTTAGCCGTCCGTTCCTCTAGATCATAATGCATTGCCGTTTGTTTCATTGAAACATTGCAAATTGATTGAAAATTAAAAATTGAAAATTTCCTTGTTTTTACTTTAGCAACCCATCTAATATCTGTTCCTTCGAAAGCACACCCGACTGCACCCCCTGTATAATTCCTTTTCTATTCAAAAATATATGCGTCGGCAAAGATTGAAGATGGAGGGCATCCACAAGCGAACCATCAGGATCGGCAACTATCGGCATGGCATACGCACCGCGCTTGCGGAATATCGCGACGCTCGCGCTTGTTTCCTGGGGCACTATCCCTAGAACGTTTATTTCTTTTTTTGTTGCCACATCATTGAGAATCGCAAGCTGTGTCGCAGCCTCAGGCGACCAGGTATTAAAAAACGTGATGACCGTAGGTTTGCCGTGTAAACCGGTACTCGTCACGGACGCGGTGTCAAATGGGAAGCTAAAATAGGGCAATTCCGATCCCACAACGCTGGTATCCAGCGGTATGTCTTTCACATACTCCGGCCACTGGAGGCTTATGGCGACACTCGACTCCGAAAAATCCGGAAGCGGGATGAGAAACGGTCCCAACCGCAACGCACGGGCGTGTTTCAGAAGAAAATCCGGTGTTACAGGAAAACCGTGATCTAAGGTAAATATACCCGTCACTTGAGTTTTAAATCCCGGTGCGCTGATACGAAGGTAATACGTGCCAACTGGCAAATAAAGTTTATATTTCCCTTTCGCCGAAAGGGGTTGAGGATTTTCCTGGCTGTACGCACTTCCATCCCACAACACAAACTGCTTTGTCATATTGTCCAGATAATAAACGGAAATATGCCCATTGGTGACCGGTACTCCATCCGCGCTCACCGATCCTTCCGGCAAAACGAGGACGCTATTGAGTACGCGAGTTTTGCGGTTTCCGGCGCCATCAACCGCAGTGGTTTCCAGCGGATACACCCCCGGCTCATCGAAACGGAGTATCCCGCTCCACAACCCGTTGTCGGGATTCTTTTTCAGGGAAATCACGGTATCCCTTTCCCCTTTACCCTTTACCCTAAGCTGTATTTCCGTCGGCCCGCCTACCGCAGAAAGCGTAATTTTTTGGTCTAATCCAGCGAGAGCGACGATGGCTCCATTGGCGCTGGGCTCAAGAATTTGCGGTCCCAAAGAAATCACGTTACCGCCGACCATTGGCGGCAAACGATCGATAATCAGCGTGCCGATTTTCGTCGCCCCGGTATTCCCCAGCTCATCAGTCGCACGAATCTCCAGGTTATAGTTATCATCCAAAAGGTCAATAGGGGTAAACGAAAAGGCTGTGGCCTTC
>CAZOTW010000024.1:0-7645 GCA_964582845.1 uncultured Gammaproteobacteria bacterium | reverse complement strand
CGGGGGTCCAATTGCGGCCCGCGTCCAGGCTATACTCCAGCTTGGTTACCCCGGTTTTGTCCGTTGCAGTTCCCTCTAGCGTTGGCGCTTTGGTAAAAGGCTTAGTCACATCCGTGGTAACTGTAACTTTCGGCGGCGAGACATCGGGCGTCGGCGTGGGACTGGGAGTAGCGGTGACAGTTCGTGTGGTAACAGCTCCTGTGACAGTGACGGTCGTCGTCGTGCCTGCTTTGGCGGTAACAAACGTATTATCTCCTGACTCTCCAGTGTTTCCTGCGCTATCTACGCTTTTCACATTATAATGGTACGTCGTGTTTGCCGTAAGACTGCTGATACTGACGCTATGAGATGTCCCTGAATCTCCTGAGGCAGACGAGCCATATTCATCGGTGGTGCCGTAATCAACGGCTGTTGTTCCTGATTCGTCCGTCGTCCAACTTATTTTTGCCTGCGTATCGGAAATATCAGATACGACGATATCGGAAATGCTGGGCGCCGTCGTATCCGCGCCGGCTCCAGATATCGCCGTACCCAAACTGCCTGTGCAACTCGTTGGTGATACTCCTCCTCCATCATCAGAAACTTGCACCGTCCAGTTAGCAGAAGATGCTTCACTGTCCCCTGAAGTAGCAGTTACGGTAAAATCCATGGATCCCGACGGATCAATTGCATCAATTCCCGTCGTTACCTGACTACTACTATACCCTGCGCTCAGACTAGAACTAGTAATAGTAAAATTATCTGATGGCCGCGTTACACTTATCCAAATAATCGTTTGGCTACTCGTATTATTGAGGGTAAACGAATACTCTTGCGAGGCATTGGTATTTACCGTGCTGGGACTCACTGAAACGGTACAAGAATCAACAGCTGCCTCTACCCGAAGCAATGGAGGCAAAAATACAGCTCCAAGCACACAGGCAACCCAAAAGAATAAAATATGTTTGAGCAGACGTACCATAGAGATATCTTCTTTATTTATTGTATAATACTTCGCGAACAGAATAAACGTGATCTTTCTACTATGAACCATGCGGTACGATATGGATTGATTCTCCTATTTGTTGTCAGTATTGGGTTTAATGTCCTCGTAGGAACAACATTCTTTTCTTCCAACGCTCATGATTCTCCGGTAAATCAAAGCGACTATCCCTATCTTTCTCGTAGAATTTTTACGGAAGATCCTGCAGATCTCATTCTTAACTTCATCGGCTTACGCACTGAACTCAAACAATACATACAACCATTAAACAGTAAAGTCGGACTCTATTTTGAATACCTCCCTTCCGGCGTTTCCATCGGCATCAATGAAAAGCAGGAATTTCGTCTGGCAAGCTTAGCTAAGGTACCGACCATCATGGCCATCTACAAACAAATAGCACTCGGTAATCTGAAACGAACGGACACATTCACCATCAACCAAAACCATATAGACAAGACATTCGGCACTTCATGGAAAAAAGGTGCCGGGGCCACCATATCGGTAGACGAAGCAATAAAGTTCACGCTTATTGAATCCGATAATACAACGCACAATCTGCTGCTTGCTCATCTGCTTCCGGGCGCCCTCAATGACGTATATGACTCATTTGATATAGCATATTCCTCTATAGGGAATTTTCCAGCAATTTCAGCAAAAAATTATTCATCTATCCTGCGCAGTCTGTACCTCGCCGCATATCTTCCAAAGGCATTTTCAAACGAAATCTTGTCTACTCTGACACAAACGATCTTTAAAGATAAAATCCCCGCCGGCGTTCCGGAAACCATACCTATCGCTCATAAAATAGGCGTTGTAGAAAAGATAGACCCCAAAGATTCATTTTTTACCGACTGTGGCATCATTTATGTGCCTAAAAGACCGTATATTCTGTGCATTATCGTCAACGGCAGCAACCAAAACGCCCAAACATATATGAAAGAGATATCAAGCATCGTCTATCGGTATATTTCAAAAGTCAAAACGCCATACTAGATCAACCAATCCATTCAGGTCATTATGCATAAACACATAAAACTATTGCTCCTGTTTTCAAGCCTCGCGGTCAATATCGTACTGATGTACAAACTTTTTTTCATATCTTCGAACGCTCCCACCGGCATACAAACGTATCCGTATCTGTCAAAAAGAATTTTTGCAGAAAACCAGAATGACATCCTTATCAATTTCGTACCGCTCCGATCCCGTCTCAAGACGTATGTTGCTTCCATAACAGAACCCCTGGGGATCTATTTTGAATACCTCCCTTCCGGCGTTTCCATCGGAATAAACGAAAAAATAGAAACAAACATAGCCAGCCTCCTGAAGGTGCCGCTCGTCATGGCTGTGTATAAACAATATGAGCTGGGATCGTTATCAAAAAATCAAAAACTTACGATACTAGCAAAACATATCGATAAACGATTCGGAAATCTCTGGACCAGAGGCGAAGGAGCACAGGTAGCTATTGATGAGGCAGTCAAACTCACGCTCACCGAATCGGATAATACCGCAGCCAACATGCTTTTGGACGCGCTTCCCAAAAATGCATTGGATGATGTAGCGGATTACCTGGATATCCCGAAAGAAAAACAGGAAAATTTTATCGTTATTTCACCCAAAAATTATTCTTCTATCCTGCGCAGCCTGTACCTGTCTTCGTATCTTCAGGAATCTTCTTCCAGTGAAATTATTGATATTCTCACAAAAACAACATTCAACGACAAGCTCCCCGCTGGGGTCGAATCGCGTGTGAAGGTTGCACATAAAGTAGGCGTATATACGAACCCGAAAGTTACTGTCCCCACATTTAGCGACTGCGGCATTGTCTATGTCCCGCAGAGACCATATATTTTGTGCATTATGACCAATACAAGTGAAGAAAACGCACGAAGACACATGACTGATATATCAAAAATGATCTATGACTATGTCTCCAGCGTAAATAAAGACAATTGATATACTGCCAATACCATTATTGACAAACTACAAAATTATTACTGTTGTACAGGAAAGGCATTATGCTCAACCTCCAAAAATATTTTCCTCTCTCCGTTGCATTTCTCGTCGGTGTCATTTTAACTCAGGCTATCTCCTATATACATGCTCAGGAAGGCAATCTCATCCATGGATGTGTGAGACCCGCCGGCTTGCTACGGATTATTGACGAAAATGAAACGTGCAACCCCAATGAAACGCCGTTAACATGGAATATCCAGGGGCCAGCGGGCCCGGCCGGCCCGATGGGCCCCACAGGAGCAACAGGATCCCAAGGATCGAATAATGTAGCTCCTTTTCTTTATTGTACTCGTTGTGATATTAACGGTGATACGGCTGGCAATCGATTTGTTAATCTTAATCTTACAAACGCATTGTGGTCTGAAACTTCTTTTACAGACATCAATTTCCAGGGGGTTAACCTTACTTCAGCAAATCTCAATGCGTCAGGTTTTGGGAGAGTTGATTTTACTAATGCAACATTAGTAAATACTGACTTTTCTGATAGGCCTTATGGATCAAGTGCTTTTAATGAAGTCAACTTTACAAACGCTAACCTTTTGGGTGCTAACTTTTCAGGAGTAACGGAAATGAATAATATCACCTGGTCCAATACCACCTGCCCCGACGGTACAAACAGTGACAATAATGGAAATACTTGCGAAGGACATTTGACGCCGTAAATTTCTCCTTTTGACTTGCGCCCTACTACCCGAATGAAGTACGATACGGATATATGGATACGCTTGCATTTACACCAACGGAAGAACAAACTTTACGGGCGCTCGGGGTGAGTGCTGTTGTTCTGTTTGGTTCACGAGCGCGCGAAGTGGCTTCGAAAACATCCGACTATGATATAGGCATCGTAGGGAAAAAGACAGGAGTGACGTACGACAGTATTTATGATATGTTAGCTAGTAAAATCGGAAAACTTGTTGACATCGACATCGTATTCTTAGGTGATGCACCTATGGAATTGCAACATCATGCCGCCTCCTATGGCCGCCCGTTATTTGAAGCAAAACCCGGGATATTCGCTTCCTACAAAGAAGCAGTGATGGACAAGTATGCGGACTTTGCGCCGATCCGGCAGATGTTTCAACAGCAGATTTTGGGGAGGATACCAGCATGACCACACAGTCCGCTCTTGAACGAGACGTTATTCTGGTACGCATAAGCGGCATTGAGGGGGAACTTGCAGAATTACGAAAACTTGCCGCCGAGCCGTTGGAGACGTTTGCCAGTGGCACCGGACACAAACTCGCCCAGTATCACCTCCACAGAGCGCTTGAGGGCGTATTTCATATAACTGCGCACATACTCGCCCGTGTTCCCGGCGGACAAGCCACGCAATACAAGGAGCTTGCGTTGAAACTCGGTGAATTGGGCGTCGTACCAAAAGAATTTGCCCAGGAAAAACTAACAACGATGGCACGGTACCGTAACCGGCTTGTCCACTTTTA
Organism: uncultured Gammaproteobacteria bacterium; assembly: GCA_964582845.1. Taxonomy (GTDB): domain Bacteria; phylum Patescibacteriota; class Microgenomatia; order UBA10105; family UBA927; genus CAZOTW01. The sequence goes on along the minus strand of CAZOTW010000024.1, from coordinate 3,205 downwards.
CGCCCCAATTACTCCGGAGGAGTTGTACAATATCATTCAGAAAGACCTGGGAGATTTTACAGTTTTTTTGACCGGCATCAAGAATCTTCTTGAGCATCCCAAAACATTTGGGCTAACTGTGGGGTGATAACTCAGCAATGATAACGGCAAACCTGCGAAGGGCACCTGACTCCCTAATTGAATAAAATGAACACATTATGTGCTCATTTAACGCTCGTCAATACTCCTTCGCATTCATTATGTCGCGCTGTCCCAACTCTTACATGCAGTTCTCTTTTTCTTCAATTCATTTCTGGCTGTCACGCAGAAGCAGTATTGTTTCCTCTTTAAGCGTCTTTCTGATAGCCTGAAACTTCTTCAGGGGTAATAAATAATTGAGATCCTCCGCAATGAGCCGTTGCGTCACTTTGTGATCGATGAAATCAACAAGTTGAGCTATATACTCCTGCACCTTGACCCTTCTGCGCTCGACAATAACCTCGGGCCGATACGGATAGCCATGAGAGAGAAAATAATGGATATCATAGATATCCCGACCGGCGATGGTACCATATCGATCGTACCGATCTAGAGGAGCAATTAGTTTGTTGGCAACCATGGTATCTCTCGTCTGACACATCGCATATCGGCGGATATCGGTAAGATATACGGGAGCATACTGATTTGCTCGTACGCGCTCGGTAAACACACTTATTTTGATGCTGTTGCGTTCGCGCGGCCGGCTGGTGTATCCAAACACAAAAAATAAATCTTTCTGCTGTTTGACGGTAAATCCGAGGCGACCGGCCAGTGCAGTAAGTTCTTCTTTAATGATCGCAGCCTTCACGCGTGGCGCCACATCAAAGTCCAGATCCAGCGAAAACCGATCCAACCACCCTGCAAGCGCTGCACAGGTTCCGCCCTTAAAATACAAAAAGCGTGCCAAATGCCGGCTGTCAATGATTTCCATGAGAAGCCGGTATAAATGTGTTTTATGGATGGCATCCTGGGGTCTTGGAAGTATCATATGTAACCAACCTCCTTTTGAATCGTACGAACCGTCTTCCAGTCGATAGCGCGAGGGTTGTCAAAATGGGCAGCAGGATGGAAATAGCGCATGTCCGCAACCGCCCGAGCAGTTGTGGCTGTCAATACACCTTCCTGCCTCAGAATCCCTGTATCCTGAAAGAGAAAACGGTCAGCGAGTTTGCGCACTATATAGACATGAGAAGCGATGACAAACCGCCGGGAAAAACTCGAAACAAACGTCATAGCCTCACCAGCTTGAAATAATACCCCTGCCCGCGCAAGTACCGTTTCACAACTTATGTAGGAATAGGTATGGATGACCGCATCACCAAGAATCGATGGATCGAGCTGATCAAGCAGAACCGTGGCATAGAGTCCCTTTTGTACGGGAACGAGGACTCCTTTTGCCACATAGCGCTTGATGGCTGTATAGAGCGTATTGCGGTTGTCAATTCCCCACAATATAGCGAGATCATTCGTATGAAAAAGCTTCTGATTTTGCTTGAGGAGTATATCTATCTTGTACATTATTGTACAGGATAACATAAGAAGTAGGCGTTGTCAACTCTCATACATCGTCACTCTGGCTTGTCCAGAGTCCGTACATCCTGTTTCGGATTCTGGACGCGCTCTACGAATCGCTTACCAGAATGACGTCTTAAAATATATTCATGAGATATATTCTAATAATATAGAAGCTTGCCTTTCTCGACATATTTTGGTACTCCATGCCACATGGGGTTTACCAAAACGACTGACGAAGAATGTTCCCAGAGAGCAACATTTGTATTAAGGAAAATTCCGAGTATTTAGACAATATTATCATATAAAATAATTATGTCTAATTTTAACTAATGAATTGTGTAACAGGTCAATGTGACGATCTAATTTTTAGGTATATCGTACAAGATGCGCTCTTAATTGTGTGAAATATACGCAAATTCCCCTCTTTGTTCATAAAGAAAATTCAAAATGTCGAAAGATAAAATCATATATATGAAAATGGTATGACTTATAGTATTTACACGAAACGACAACGTCGAAAATAAACGAAAATAATCTTATAAGATAGAATTATGAGGTTTATCAATAGTATCTGGGGCAGCACTACCCTCGTATATCTGCTAAAGCGACCTAAAACTTATAATTTTCATTATAACGGTATGAGTTTTTTTGCGGTATTTAGGGAATTATAAGGGGAAAGTCGATGTATAATAATTATTACTATTATACATCGATATAAGATTAGATCTATGTATAGACAAAATATCTGTAAATCGAGATATATTATTGTTCGGCCACCCCCTCTACTCCCTATTTGATCGATTTCACACATCTTTTCACGATATTTTTTACTAACCAATAGCCTAAAGAAAGTAACCGATAATTTTTATTGAAATATTTGATGCCCCAATAAATATTACTATATATTAGCTATAAAACACGGCCGCGCTTGTAATCTTTTGTAATAATTCCTATCGTCTTTTGCCATCTTTTTGGGCAACTTGACCCTTTATCACGTCCATACCAATCCTTGCCGTTACCAGTCAATAAGCGAACTCTACCGCAAGACAGCCCCCTAAGCATACGTAACGTGTTTTATAATACAAATATTGCCGGACATCACGATATATGATGTCATGTAACGACATTCACACGAAATTTTAGTCACTTCCCTCTTAATTATCCACTTTTAACAATACCAAGGTTGTCATGCTCATGTCTTCACGTCATTTCTTACTATAATATCGATATTTCATTGCAATCAATGGAGCTTTATATAAGGATTTACTTCATGAAATCGACATTTTTGCACTTCATTATATTTTTGGCTATTTTGTCCCTTGGTTTGCGATTTTTCATCAAAAAAGTTCCACTTTTCCAAAAATTTAGTGCCGAAAACCCGCAAAAAACTCCAAAATCACGGCAAACTCGACAAAAATCCCACTGAACCCTTATCTGGTCGAAAAATATTCGTACAACAACGACAAAAAGCGTAACGGGCCGTCATAATAACCTATCCTATCCATTACAAGGCGCGTCCTATCGCGAGCATATTCTACTCTACTGTACCGCAATCGCTTGGGAACACCGCGGGTGATGCGGGCAGAGGGCGCGGTTCATGGTTCATCGTTCATGGTTCATCGTAAAACGTATGACTGGCGGGTGATGCGGGCGAGGGCGCGGTTCATCGTTC
>CAZOTW010000023.1:0-18556 GCA_964582845.1 uncultured Gammaproteobacteria bacterium | reverse complement strand
AATATACAAAGACTTATTGATCGTTTTAACGAGCCGGATGTCCATCTGGTGATTTCGGAGTGGCCCTCACGCGATAGCCGCGTCCCACACCATGGGGTGGCTGCTTTCACGCGCGAAACGCTCGTAACGCTTGCCCGTGACCGCAAAATGCGCTTCGTGGTGCTTTCGGAAACCAATGATGACAATGAGCCGCAAACGACTGCAAATGGCAATATTGCGATCTTCCGGGTATTTAACCACCGTAGACATTCACTCTACCCGGTTATTCTCCTGTGGCTTACGAAATTTTCAAAAATCCGCCACGTCACCGTTCATTCGGAATTCGGCGCATACACGGGACTGGCTCATTTCCTTCTGCTTTTGCCGTTTCTGGCACTTATCAAACTTACCGGCAAACACATCACCTATGTGGCTCATAATGTCGTTGATAATCTGGAAACATTTGCACCATACCTTAACATCACAAATGACAAGTATATCCATACCCTGTTATCCCACGCCATCGGCATATATTATCGGTTCCTTGGAATACTGGTACATCAAGTTGTGACGCTCGATTATCAATCCAGAAAGAGATTGGCCCCATCTGTCCAACAAAATAAGCTTACGTACATCCCCCACTGGGTGAAACCGCGTGCCAGTGCGTATTCCAAAAGTCGAGCACGGAAAATCCTAGGCATTTCTCAAAAGAGAAAAGTGATCATCGCATTCGGATTTATCAGTTGGTACAAAGGATCAGACACCATCATTGACATGTTTAAGTCTCACATCAAAAAGGGATACCACCTCATGTTGGCAGGCGGTAAACACATCGTACGACAACATAATACTCATTACCAACAGTATTACGATTCTTTTGTCTCTTCTGTCACGAATCAACCGAATATTACGTATACAGACTTTATACCGGAAGAAAAAATCGGCCTGTATTTTGCAGCTTCAGACCTCGTTGTTCTCCCCTATCGCGGCTTGATGGGCGGATCCGGCGCGCTTTCCTGGGCAATCGGATACGGGAGACCGTTTCTCTTAAGCTGCCTCATGCGTCCATGGCTCACCAATCCAGACGTTGAAGATAGTATGAAATCGATGCGTACGAAACCACGCGACATCCTTTTTGAACTCAATCGTGAAGGCGCAAAGACCATAATGCGTACGATTACCCACAGAAAGAGGTTAAAAAAATTGACGCTCTTTTCTAAATCTATACGCGCTAAGCGGGATATACACAGGATCTGCAATACATTCTATAATGAAGTATATGCACGACAACCACTCAATGCCTCACGGAGTATCTGGCGAACCCTCGCTCCGTACGTTTCTCCGATTGCGCCTTAATTCACCGTGGTTATATATAGCCGTCATTGTGGGCATATGGCTAATTTTAGTCCTCCAGAATATGCCGTATGGAACCGCACAACTGATCGGATGGGATAATCTCCTACCCCAACTTAACTTCTGGGAAAATATACGCCGTGCGATATTCGGCGTGTGGCAAGGTCATCAAGGGTTGGGGCACGTAGGGGGACATGGATATGCTGCAACATTACCACACAGTATCATACTATATCTTATTACCTTCATCGTACCCATGCTAAAAATACGAGCGTTTTTAAATCTCCTCATGCTCCTTGTCGGTGGTATCGGCATGTTTTTCCTGACACTCACGATGCTCCCTACTCACTATATCCGATATCGCCCGCTGGCAGCGTGCATTGCCTCGCTATTCTATATGCTAAATCTCGGGACGCTCCAAAATTTTTATATCCCTCTTGAGGCTTTTACCGTGCATTTTGGACTGCTCCCGTGGCTTTTATACGGGGTATGTACCTACATAAAGTACCCAACCAAGAAAAATCTCCTCCTTTTTATCACGTATAATATCGCGGCAATCCCTATGGGATTTGTGCCACCGCTTTTTGTCATCTATGCGTTATCAGTCGGGCTCATTATCGGTATTCACCTGATATATAAACGAACGATACCAGCACTCAGGCTTGGACTAGGTATCATCGCGGTAGTAACATGTATCAACGCATTTTGGCTCTTCCCGGTCATACATTTCAGCTTCACTCGAACAAATGATTATCTCCATTCATATAGCAATATCACGACGACCGAGGAATTTATTCTCAAAAGCAAGAAATACGGCAATCTTGAAAACGTTGCCTTCCTCAAAGGGTTTTATTTTGATTCACTCGACAGTAAAGAAATCGGGAGCTCTTTCCATATTTTACAAGTATGGGAAGATCATTTGAATCATGCTCCAATCCGTATAATTGGGTACCTTCTATTTGGGTTTACAGTACTGGGTTTATTATTCACACTGTTGAATAGAAAGAAACATGAGTTTCATATTGCCGCAATGCTACTGTTTTTCTTTTCATTTATAGCGCTAGGCACAGACGTACCAGGATTTCGGTCTGTTTCCGAACTTGTGCAACAGTACATGCCGATATTCCGGCAGGCTTTTAGAATTGCATTCACTAAATTTTCCATAAATCTATCGGTGTGGTATGCAGTATTTTTAGGCATAGCCATCGGGAAATTCTTTTATACGACATCCACCTTCCCCAAAAAAATTCGTACCATTCTGACCATAATCTTACCTATCGTCATAGTCCTGTTTATAATCGCTTTATCGCTCCCTTCATTTGAAGGATATTTCTTTTATCGCAAGGCAAAATTACCATTACCTGCAGAATATACCCAGCTATTAGACTTTTTTAAACAACAGGACGCAAATGGGAGAATTGCCAATCTTCCTCAGGGCTGGAGAACCGGTTGGTCCATCTATAATTGGGGGTATAGCGGTTCGGGGTTCCTATGGTATGGACTCCCGCAGCCACTTCTCGACCGTTCATTTGATACCTGGAGCCATTTCAACGAAAACTACTACTGGGAGCTTTCTGATGCTATCTATCAAAGTGATTGGTCACGATTTGATGCGCTGATGCAGAAATATAATGTCACATGGATTCTCTATGACCAAAATTCAATCCCATTTACGTCCGGCAAGGAATCGATTTTCAGCAACGATCTCGCATCTCACCTTTCTGACTCCCCGCTCTACAAGCTCGCAAAGACATTCCATGACCCCAATACCCGCCTCATTTATCCGGTATATGTGTATAGAGTGAATACACCGACGCCCATTGTTTCTCTCCGTAATTTTATTCCAAATGTATTACCGATCACATCATATAATGACCGCGATCCCGTGCTGGATCTGTTTGACTCGTATAGCTCAAATGCTACTCAACCGCCGGACGTCATATTCCCGTTCCGATCCCTTTTTACCGGAAGAACACCCCAGGAAAGAACATTTCAGGTACAAGAAACAGATAGTACGCTGACACTTTCAAATTCTTTTACTGTTAACCACCCGATGACTCTGAATCTGCCATCATATCTTGATACAGAGACGTTTATTCCCACACAAATTATCGCAGAGAGAAAAAATAACTCTATCAACATTGTGATCAGTCCGTCAGTACCGCTCGTTACTGTTGATGGCCAACCGCTTTCCACTGGCTCGTTTCCCACTAAGGAACTGCAACTCCCGTGGGATGGGCCTGACATCGACATTGCTATATTTGATCAAGTAAAACACATAGTACTTCCACAAGATGGCAGGATAATTATCAACACGCTTCTCTCTTCCAAAAATTCAAATACCATTATGTTTTTTAGGGTCAACGACAAACCTATCATCATCCAGTATCCTTTTTCAAATTTGAATCTACCGAACAGAGTAATGCAATTGACAGGCAATACGCCCCATTTACTTGCTGTAACCATACAGAAAAATGATTCTCCCTATGGATTTGTCGCAAAAGAAGCTCTCAGGGAAAAAGGACTTGATCCATTTATCTGTGCCGCGGATAAGTCAGATAAGACAAAATTAAATACACATATTGCGATGGATAATGAAAATACTATTACCTTTTCTTCGAAAAATGATGCACTAGCATGCTTAGGATTTTATCTCCCCACAGTCTCTCAAAAGATAGGCTATCTTATCCGCCTGGAGAGCCAAACCATACAAGGATATCCTTTACAACTAATCGTTAACAATTTAACAACCACACGAAAGGATATCGAAGAATTACTTCCGGCAAATCCAACCATGCAATCCTCATACCTCATTCTGCCAACAGAGAGAAATGATGGGATTGGGTATAGCATCAATCTCAATTCGAAATCCATCGGAGCGACTCAAACGATCAACGTAATATCAAATTTTGCCATGTGGCCAATCCCATACAATTTTCTCCATTCGATACGACTGGAGAATTCTATAAAAGATCCCTTTAAAGGTGGCACCCTGCAAGGTGTATATAGTAATTCGGAAATTTCAGTAGAGCATCCAAATCCGGCGTACTATCTAGCGAAGCTAGACCCTGCTCCGCAGGGTAAAATGCAACCGCTTACCCTTATCCTTTCCCAATCTTATGATCCAGGCTGGATTGCCCTTTTTCCCACCAACAGATTTCCATTTTTTACTTCGGCTGGGGAGCATGTCCTGGTGAACAACTGGGCAAATGGGTGGCGCCTGGCGGAGCCAGAAATAAGCAAATCTACAAATGACAAATCTGCAAATGAAAACACCACTATTGTTCTTTTCTTCTGGCCGCAGATCTTGGAATGGATTGGGTTTGCACTGCTACCCCTTCCTTTCCTGTATGCGTGGAGGATGAAACGAAGTTAATACACCTGATTGTGCGTGCCTATGTCATCAAAATAAGCCACATCCTCATAGATATGGTAGACAACGCGCACGTCTCCAGTGATGGAAAACGCTCGTAAACCCGTTTTCTTTCCAATCAATCCATGATCGCGGAGCAATGGATACTTTTGATTTTCGGAAAACAACCGTGTACGATCTTCAAATCGTTTTCGAAATTCGGAATCGTTACCAAACCGTTTTTTATACGCTTTGATAAATGCACGAGTAAATTCAACCTTCATGAATTGAGATACGAAAATAACTCCTCCAGAGACTTGGTTTTTGTCACATTCTTCCCTTTTTTCACATCTTCCATGATTTTGGCATACCGCTTTTCTGCTTTCGGAGACAAACGCTCTTCTGCCTCTTCAAATGAAACCGTCAACTCTCGTTTGGCAAATTTAGCCAAAAACATGCGGATCGCATCCTGAAGGGATGAAAATCCGTTTTCCTTCGCAACGGCTTCTGCTTTTTGTTTCAGGTCTTTGTGCATTGGCACCTGGACGATAATGCGTTGTGTATTGGTCATATATAGGTATTGTATCGGTTTTGTATATATTGTCAAGTCGCCTTCTTTGCTTCATACTACCAACTAATGGTACTTCTCCTTTTACTCGTCGAGCTGGTCATCCTCTATTTCATTACCCGGAGATTGACCCAGCGTTTGTACGAATTGTTTCTCCTTGTTTTCCGAATTCGATCCATTGCCATCATGCTGATCACTCTTCTCCATTTCCCGGGAACCGTGCTCCATGAGTTGAGCCACCTGTTTACCGCAGAGATACTGGGCGTCCGGACGGGAAAGCTTGAGCTAGCCCCGGAAAGCATCCGGGAAGATCCAGGTTCGCGCGAGACAAGTATCAAAGCGGGCAGTGTCGTCGTAGCCCAAAGCGATCCGTTTCGCGCGTACGCAATCGGACTTGCCCCGGTCCTCACCGGCATTGTCGCACTTACCGCCATTTCCTATTTTTTGCCTGATCTGGCAACGCGTGTGATGCACCCGACCGGTCCATTCTTTTCCAATCCCGCCCTCTATTTCCTGGCGGGATCCGGATATCTTATCTATGCAATTTCAACAAGCATGTTTTCCTCTTCGCAGGATCTGAAGGGATTTATCCCGTTTGCTCTGGTCGTCGGGCTATTTATCCTTGCCGGATACGTGGCAGGAGTACGGATAGGGCTGACCGGACAATCCCTCGACCTAGCCAACCGATTACTGTACACGCTCGTCCAAAGTGTGGGGCTTGTATTAGCACTCAATGCCATATTACTGCTACTGGCATATGTTCTGATTGCTGTGATAGGAAAAATAACAAACACGAGGATTCAAAGTTAAAAGTCAAAAGTTAAAAGGCAAAAGTCAAAAGGCAAAAGGCTACGGCTTCCCCAGTACAACGCTTGCCATTCGCGAGGTCTACGTCCTCGCCTCATGGTGGCGCGTGTACGGGGCTTCGGAATGGTTAGTCTCGCTTTAAAACCTCAAAAAACGCTGATTGAGGTATTTGGACTCGACCTACAAGCTTTCCCGCGAAGCGGGATTTCGCTTCACTCAACATTCTTGCCTTTCCCCTCGACTACGCTCGGGACTGCGGCCGGTTATTCATTTTTTAGCACCTGAAAGAATGCACTCTGTGGGATCTCGACACGTCCTACCAGTTTCATGCGTGCCTTGCCTTTCTTCTGCGCCTCGAGGAGTTTGTCCTTGCGTGTCCGGTCGCCACCGTAGAGTTTTTGTATAACGTCTTTCCGGAAGGCCTTCACGTCGGCCCGCGCAATAACGGAGCCGCCTATTGCCGCCTGAATGGGTATTTCGAATTGTTGGCGTGGGATTACCCGGGAAAGCCGATCTGCTATCTCAGCGCCTCTACGGTGGGCCTGGTCTTTGACAACCAAAAGGGAAAGTGCATCAACTTTTTCTTTATTCACCAAAATATCTACCTTCACGACATCGACCGATTGGAAGTCGAAAAACTCATAATCAAGTGAGGCGTATCCTTCTGAAATGCTTTTCAGCCGGTCGAAAAAGTCGATGATCATTTCCGAAAGGGGCATTAGATATTCCATCTCGACCATCGTGCGATTTTCCCTTTCCACCTCGGAGGTGGAAGAAGCATCAGAGGCTCCATGAAGGTATTTCGTATCGATGTACTCTCCCCGCTTCTCCTGACATAATTGCATAATGGCGCCAACGAACCCAGAAGGGGCGTACACCGTAACCCGCATCATGGGCTCTTTGACCTCGTCAATGTAAGTGGGGTCCGGAAATTCTGCAGCGGATTGGATGGAGACGCTTTGGTAATCGGTAATCGGTAATCGGTAATCCGCGTCTTTGCGGGTTACGGATTGCGGGTTACGGATTACCTGGGACTCTGTAAATCCAAGCTTAGAAAGTGACACTCCAGGCTTGAGATGCAGGTGGTATTCTACACTTGGGGCGGTGGCAATCATGTTCAATCCGAACTCACGACTGAGTCGCTCCTGTACAATCTCGGCATGCAGAAGCCCTAAAAATCCACAGTGGAAACCGTTTCCCAACGCGAGTGAGGATATGGGGCGAAAGGTAAATGCGCTATCGGAAAGGCGTAATTTTTCCATTGCTTCGCGCGCTTGACTGAATTCATCGCTGTTAATCGGAAACAAACTCAAGAAAACCATGGGCTTTGGCTCTCTATACCCCGCAAGCGGGGTAATGCTAAATGGCCAATGGCCAATGCTAAATTTTTGTTTTTCATTTGGCACCTGCCTCGCCGGCGGGCGGGTTTGGCATTTATCATTTGGCATTGTTGTAATCGTATCCCCCACCTTGGCAAAACGAACGTCTTTAAGGCCTGTAGCAATATATCCTACCTCTCCATTTTCTAATCCTTTGCTCATTTGCATCTGGGGCATAAAGTATCCAATTTCAATTGGGGCAACTTTAGCATTTGAGGCAAGGAACAATATACTATTATTATATATATCGCAATGTAACGATCCATCAACTACCCGTACAAAAACTACTACGCCTTTATGTGCATCATATTGTGAAGAGAAAACCAATGCTCGGAGGGTACCAGTCGGTGCCCCCTTTGGCGATGGAATTCTATCAATAATTGCCTCAAGTACTTTATCTACGTTTTCCCCGGTCTTGGCGGAAATACATATTGGGGAAAGCGGGGTAATTGGGGAAAGCGGGGGGAAACCCAGCGCTTCCAATTCTCTACCGGTCTCCTCAACTCGCGCTGTAGGCATGTCAATTTTATTGATGATAGGAATAATGGTAAGATGGTGAGCCCGGGCCTGATACAAATTCGCAAGGGTCTGTGCCTGGACGCCCTGCGTAGCATCGACAACCAGAAGCGCGCCTTCACAGGCCGCCAGAGACCGGCTTACCTCATAGCCGAAGTCAACGTGACCAGGAGTGTCAATCAAATTCAGCGTATACGCTGAATTTGAAAGCTCAAAATCCAAATTTCTAAATCCAAAACCTTTTTGGCTATTTGAATTTTGGATTTGGGATTTATTTCGAATTTTGGATTTTGAATTTTGGATTTGCTGACGAGTGTACGTCATCCGTACAGGAGCCAGCTTGATTGTGATTCCCCGCTCGCGCTCGATTGGGTTGCTGTCCAGCACCTGCGCCTGCATATCCCGCTTCTGAATCGTGCCGGTAAGCTCTAAAAGCCGATCCGCAAGCGTAGATTTCCCATGATCTATATGAGCGATAATAGCGAAATTTCTGATATGAGACTGTGTGTTCATGATAGACAAAACGCAGTCCCGTAGACGCGCCCTTGCGATCCGCCAGCTGGCGGACTGCGAGCAAGTAAGCGTTCTACTGGGGCAAGCGTAGATTTCCCATGATCTATATGAGCGATAATAGCGAAGTTGCGAATATGGTCCTTCATGGAGAGTATTATACGTCACCTAGGTAACCTAGGTCACCTAGGAGCGTGATATACTGACCATATGGACGTTTTCTCTATTCTCCAGCACGTAGAAAAAGCTATCACGAATAAAAAGGAACATGAGTATTTCCTCGTCCATGAGGCGAGGTATAAATATATCCTAGGTCACCTAAGTCGCCTAGGTAACCTAGGTAGCAATGTTGCCCTTCGACAAGCTCAGGGCCAAAATCCTCAGAAGAAAAAGAGTCTGAGGATTTTGGATGTCGGCTGCTATCCATATCACATGGGAGCGGCACTTGAACAATTGGGGCACACGGTATATGGTATTTCTTCCAAACACGAACCGATAAAGAATACGCGCGTGGCTATCCTCAATATCGAAAAAGACCGGTTTCCGTATAAAGAAAACACCTTTGACCTCGTTTTGTGCTCGGAGGTTTTGGAACATTTGCCCCAATCACCGGTTTTTGCGCTTGCCGAGATGCATCGGGTGACAAAATCAAATGGCTACCTCATCGTGACGACGCCAAATATCGCCCGATCGATCAATAGGGCGAAACTTCTTGCGGGACGATCTATTATGTATCCTGTGGAAGCATTTTTTGAAGAGCATAATAAAGGAAGCAATCTCTATCACCGCCACAATCATGAATATACCCTTGACGAGCTTTGTAAAGTCCTACGCGCGGCTTCGTGGTTTGTTGACAAACGGGAGTACTTCATAAGCTACACGCCCAATCGCAGACGCCCCGTTCCCGATCCTTTATGGCTCACTGTAGGCAAGTATCTCAATTACTCCCTCATGTGCCTCGTTCCCCCGCTTCGGGATACGCTCCTAATTATCGGGAGAAAGTAGGTCTCCTCGGTAACCTAGGCGACCTAGGTTACCTACTTTTTCTCATTTTGAAAAAGAATGTGAGCAGACGATGTGGCGACTCCAGCAACCACCGGTTCTGATGAGCTGGTAGCCTGCGCCTGGACCTGCATTTCCGGCGTCGGAGATATGGGACGAATATATCCGATCTCGATAATTTTATCAATCGACGGCCGATACAAAATCGCCCGACGGGCAAACACGAGCACTTTGTCTCCGTCTTCGGCATTGGCATAAAATGGCTCTTGACGCACACTTGCGGCTTTTTCTACGCTATCGACAAGAGGATCTTCTTTGGGGAGCATCATATGCCGCCTCACTTGTGCAATGATTACCTTATTTTCTAGCTTTGTGAAGACATCTGGCGAGGCGTGATCCAACTGGCTAATTTTTTGTTTGGATTGCCAATAGAGTTGAAAACTCAACACGGATACGGAAATCGTCAGTAAACTAAGGAGAAAAAAAAGGATAGCCCATCGGCGTCTTTTCTTCGGGGCGGGTTGAGCAGAAATCGCGCTTTGAGAGGTAACTACCTGGGGTTGTGTCGGTTCTTGGACGGTTGGTGCTGATGGTCGTGGAGATGTTGGAGCGTGAGAAGGCGCCACAGAAGTAAATACTGCCCGATGTTTTTTGTGCACTGTATCGTCTGACATACGTGATTGTTATATCATACATTTGTAAAACAATAAACTAGAAGCTATCTCATATATCGTCACTCTGGCTTGTCCAGAGTCTCTTAATAAAAACAAAAACGGATTCTGGACGCACGCTCTCGCGAATCGCTTGCCAGAATGTAGTTTTTTCACCAGCGGTCGCGGATAAAAAGACTACGTTTGTTTACATTCTTCTCACTTCTCACTTATCCCTATCGCTTTTTTAGAACGAGAAATAGCGCTCAACATTTGTTTGGAAAAAATTCCCGTGACGCATAAGCTCAACCAATTGCGGGCCCAAATATATTTCTGCATATTGGCTAAATGAAAAATCACTTGTCGAACCAGCGTTTGTCAGACGGAAACAGTACACTCCATAATTGACAAACGTCGATGATGAAACGGCAAATTCATATTCAGTAAATTGGCTATTGGTAAGCGCAAGACCTGATGATTGGTCGCCGGTATCTTTGATCTGGCCCGCCGCAAACGTGGTATTTTCATCGGTGATACCCGGCACGACGTTGGTCGTTGCTGTTCCATCGCTAAACTGCGATGAATCAGACATTCCCCAATTGGTATCACTGGACACCCGGGTATAGCCGGCTGTTGAACAGGATGTGGGATTTGGTCCGGACACCTCAAGGCGATATGTAGTAGATGAGGCAGTTTCCTGGCCCTCATTTGACATTTCGATCCGGACGCGATATATCGTATCTTTCACGGTATCCGTAAGCCTGGTATCCTGTGTAGTCGCCCAGGTGGCACCCGTTCCCATCGAAATCGTTCCGGTTGAAGCAGTGGGATTGGTCGTGATACTGCCTGTCTCCGTTTCGATACGGATGCGGCCGACGCCACCTGATCCGCCTCCGCCGCCATAGCTTGTCCTCGTCCCGCCAGTGCCACCTGTTGCCGTCACGAGATTTGAAGCATCTACAGAAATACTTCCGGTACGAATAAGTACACTGCCGCCGGATCCGGCACCGCCGGATCCCGGTCTTCCGGTTCCGTTGGTTCCGGACGTGCCGTCGGACCCAATGGTGCCCGTTGAGGTAATCGTCATGGTTGCAGCAACGACAAAGATAATGCCGCCGCCGTCTCCTCCGTCAAGTCCTGCGGCCGCACCCGTGCCAGTGCTTGCGCCTCCGCCTCCTCCACCGCCTCCAAAAAACATGGTCGTCAAATCCGTACTTCCGACGTATCCTCCTGCGCCGCCGCCTGCGCCACCTTCATCCGTGCCGCCTCCTCCACCGCCTCCACTCCCAGATGTCGCACCGGATCCGACCTGGCCGCCAACGCCAGCGCCCGGCGCAGTGCTTCCGGCGCTTCCGGCAGGCCCTCCGGCGCCACCTGCCGCCTGATCACCGCCTCCTCCACCTCCGCCTCCATTCACACTTGTGTCTCCACCGGTCCCGCCGTTTCCTCCGCTGTTACTTGTGTCTCCTCCACCACCGCCTCCGCCTCCGCCACCGCCATAACCGCCACCGGCACCTCCACCGCCACCCTCATTGCCGCTTGCTGCTGATCCTGACCGACCTCCACCGCCACCGCCGCTTCGGGCAGCACCGTTGTTGGGTGATGCCGTACCCACATCACCCGGATTTCCTCCGCCACTGGTACCGGCTGCGGCTCCCGATCCTCCGCTTCCGACAAATCCGTCATAGGATTCACCGTTTTCGCTTGCACCCCCTACCGCGCCGCCTGCTCCATTGCGATACCCAAGGCCGCTGACGGTGATACTGGTCCCAGATCCTACCGTCACAGTACTGGTCGCATAAAATGCAACAATCCCTGTGTAATAAGCAACGGCGCCGGATATGTGCGGAGCAAGCCCATCCCACGCCGTGGCAGTAATACTGTCTGATGAGTCAAGCGTAACGCTTGAATAGTTCGGAACGCGCTGAAGAGCTACTTTTTGATTACCCGGGGTCGTGCCGTCGTAGGATTTGGTGATTGCCGACGTGAAGGTAATTTCGTGGCTGGTGGCGTTTACCGAATCAATCGTAAATATTTCGTAATTCCCAACATCTGCCGTATCCCCGCTTGCTCCTTGTAAATTGATCAGCATGATGTCGTCACCCGCTGCTAATCCATTGGGTGTGTCGTAGAGTTTCACCATAGTGCCGCTGGTTGTTGCCGTTTGCGGGGCTACTTTATAGGCAATGCCGTCGGCGTAGGAGCGGGCGCCCGACGTACTTGTATTCAAGTTAAACGTACCGGAAGGCGTAAGCACCCCGTCAGCCCCGTCGCCGATATAAGCGCCCGTTTCTCCACCGTCATCATTCCGCCACCGGTAGTGGACCTGGGTGTGATAGGGTGATGCCACGTATGCTTCGACATACTTGGTGTAGGTAAAATGCGTCGTTGAGCCCGAGTTGGTGAGGCGGAAACAATAATGCCCTTGCCCCAGGGCGCTTGCCGTGGGTTGGATGGCATACTCAATTTCGGTAAAACTTACACTGTCGCCCAGCGTAATGGAACTGTTAAGCGTGTCGCTCGTTTCCTCCAGCAGTCCGGCAACAAATGTGGTACCGGGGTCACTCACCCCGCCGGTAACGTTTGTCGTGGCGCCGCCATCGGCAATATTACCGGAGGCCGCTACGTCCCACGCCGTATCGGTATCTACCCTGGTATAGGTGCCTGAAGCACACGAGGTCGGATTGGCCTCGGAAACCTCCAGGCGATACGTCAGTGCTCCGGTTGAGCCTGTTCCCGCACTGTCGACAGATATGCGGAGTCTCTTGGTCGTACTTCGCGAAAGGTACGTTGACGTGTCCTCTGCCACTATCCAGGTTGCCGCAGTTTCATTTCCGTCGTCGTTTCTCCAACGGTAGTGAATTTGATCAGGATTATCCACAAGCTCAATACTTGCCAGGGCGTACTGGGAATAGCTAAAGTTCGTCGTTGAGCCGCCGTTGGTTAACCGGAAACAATAGATTGATCCGGCTGTGGCGCCCGCATCTGCTTGAAGAGAAAATTCTACCTCCGTAAACTCTGTTGTACCCAGGGTAATGGTACTTGAGAGTTCATCGGTAGACTCTTCCAGTTTGCCGGAAATAAATGTCGTATTATCATCCGTGAGCGCCTGGGTACCAGAGGAGGTAATGTTTGCCGTGGGATCATTGTCCGTAATGTAGGATGAAGCGGTAACCGCCCAGTCACTTGATGAGGTAACCCGTGTATAACTGGCGTCCGCACAGCTTGAAGGGTCAGGATCTGATACTTCCAATCGGTAGGTCACTGCACCAGACGATGTATCCCCTTCATTCGACACTTCAAATCTCAAACGTTTTGTTGTCGCCGTTGGGATGTTCGTATACGTCGTGTCTTCTGCCTTTGCCCATGTGGCGCCACCTTCTGTCGTACTGGAAAGGGATGCCGATGGGCTTGTGGTAACCGATGTCACCGACCCTGTCTCAACCCGAATTCGTCCTACACCGCCATCACCGCCCCCGGCACCCGCTGGCTCTGTTGAGCTTCCTCGTGCTCCCCCTGTTCCCCCATATGCCGTCACGAGGTTGGTACCCAAGGTCACGTTGACCGCCCGAATGAGCACGCTACCTCCGGATCCTGCGCCGCCTGCGCCGCCCGGAGTCGTTGCCCCACCACCAGCGCTCCCGCTCGCGCCGGTACTCGTTATAGATCCGGTCGATGTAACGGTAACCGTATTTGCACCGATGAAAACGATACCGCCGCCATTGCCTCCGTCAGCACCCGCCCCTCCTTCGTTGGAATCTCCTCCCGCTCCTCCTCCGGACCCCAAAAAGATGTCGGAAAGCGCCGTATCGCCATACATGCCACCACCGCCGCCGCCGGAACCTCCGGAGTCTTCATCTGTGGTATTTGCGCCTCCTCCTTCTCCGGTTGTTGTCCCACTGCCGGCCGATCCGCCGTTACCGGCGTTTCCGCCACCGCCGCTACCAGCTGACCCTGCTGCTCCTCCATTACCACCATCTGCTTCTGTTGTAGTTGTTGTTGGCGCACCACCACCACCACCCGCGGCAACGCCGGAGTTGCCACCGCTGGCACCTGCCGTGCCCCCAGTGCCGGATACACCAGCAGAGCTATCCGCAGAACCTCCGCCACCGCCTCCACCACCGCCATATCCTCCGCCTGCTCCACCGCCACCACCGTTAGTTGCATCGCTTGTATTTTCTGCTCCGCCACCGCCCCCACCACCGCGGGTGGCGGTCGTGTTGCTGGCGCCATTATTATCAGTGCCTGCTCCGCCACCTTGTACTCCGACGCCCGCCGCACAGTTGTCCGTCGTGCCACACCCTGCCCCTCCACCGTCAGTGGGTAATCCGTCGTATGACTCTCCATTAAGACCACCATCGGCACTTCTATCTGCGCCGCCCCGATACCCCAATGCATTTACGCTAATCGAGGTGCCTGAAGCCAAGCTCACTGTGCCTGTTGCGCGAAACGCAACGATCCCCGTGTAGTACCCGGTGATACCGGTCACGGATTGCGGCGTCAGTCCATTCCAGGGAGAAGCAGTGATCGAACCGGAAGAGGTGAGCGTTACACTCGTAAATTGAGGAATGCG
This sequence comes from uncultured Gammaproteobacteria bacterium, assembly GCA_964582845.1. Taxonomy (GTDB): domain Bacteria; phylum Patescibacteriota; class Microgenomatia; order UBA10105; family UBA927; genus CAZOTW01. The sequence continues at coordinate 3,867 of CAZOTW010000023.1, read as the reverse complement.
CTGGATAACGACTTTTTGATTTCCCGGTGTCGAACCATCATAGGAGTTGGTGATCGCGGACGTGAAACTCACTTCTTTGCTCGTCGTGTTGACAGAAGAAATTGTCAGGAATTCATAATTCCCTACATCCGCCGTGTCGCCGCTTGCGCCCTGGAGATTCATAAGAAGCACCTCATCGCCAGCTGCAATACTCGGGTTCGTCGGCGTATCATAGAGCTTCACCATTGTGCCGCTCGTTGTGGCGGTTACCGGGTCCACTTTGAATGCAATCCCGTCGGCGTACGTACTGTTGTCATCACTGTCGGCAGTCGAGTCTGTGGTGTTAAGGTTGTAGCTTGCGGTGAGAGACAGTGCGCCGTCTGAGCCATCACCCGTATCGGTGCTATCTCCATCATCATTGCGCCACCGATAGTGAGATTGGGTGATGGTCGCCGCGTCCACGGCAATCTGCCACTGGCGTGATTCGGTAAATACAATCGTCCGCGCCGATGAGGTGGCTTCTTCGCTTGTCTTCAATTCTGCAGAAGAAGAAGCTTCGCCTGTCTCCCCAGATGGAGAGGCTAAAAGACCGCTATCGGTAGCAATTGCCATCGTGGGCTCAGGCGTTGGCACTGGTGTCTCGGTGGGCGTGGCTGACGGCGTGGCGCTTTCGGATGCTTCCGTATCTTCTCCTAATACAAACGGTGAGAGGTTGGTGTCACCGGAACCAGAGATGGTGACCGCCGAAGAAGAAGCAATACTTTCAAATGTCAGGGGTCCGGTAAGGTAAAATTGCGGGCTTACGTCTGACGCTCTATATCCGTACCCCAACGTCGTTTGTTCACCGGCGGCAAGAGAGACATTCCAATGGATTTTTTTGAATGATACAGCAGTGTATGGTGCAATCGACGAGTCTAAATACGGCACCGGATCGATTTTGCCGAAGTACCCATTGTTGATATCGTAGTCGTTTAAACGTATGCCAAAATGCAAGTGCCATCTTGGCGGCCTGAGCAGCATAAACAGTCAAATGCAAGTGCGGTCCCGTAGCAAGCCCTGTGTGTCCCGAGTACCCCAGGAGGTCACCCTTTTTCACGAGTTGATTTCCCTGCACGGCAAACGATCGGAAATGCCCGTAATAACTTCTCCCCCATTCATGTTGAAGAATAACAGTGAGCCCGTACGGTTGGCTTTCTGCACGCGCCACCGTCCCATCATCAACTGCGAAAACCGGCGTGTCCTCCGGAAGTCCAAAGTCTACTCCATCGTGACCCGCTAAACCGAATTGTGCATAGAGACTCTTTTCGTTGGCGTCGTACAATTGTTCTCCATATTCAAGCGTCGTCGGATAGGTGTCGTCAAACGGCATGCGAAGGCGGACAAGCTGCCCGGAAGAGGTGGAAATGAGGCGGTAGGGATCGTTTATAACCGCGCTGACCGTGGCGTATGGGACGGCATCGGCAAGCTCGCTTATGTCAAAATCTGCCGGAACGGTTTCTGTAATCTCACCGGAAAAATCCTGTCTTGCTGTCACATGCAAACGCACCGGATAGGTATACGGCGGAAATATGCGAGTCGCCTCTTCACGGATAACATCGAAGAGCGGTGCATCTTGGGCCTCAAACGTATCCGTGACCGAGTAGCTGCCATTTTTCGTGGCGGCCGTCAACTTCATGGTGTACGTCCCTTTGGACCAAGTACGATAGTAGGTCTCGTAATCCGGAGTGATCGTGAAGTCGTGACTGGTACACGTGGGATTAATGCGTATGGTGCCATCCGAAGTATAGAGTATGGTGTTGCTGCCCAACGGATCGATAATCTCAAGCGTCACTACAGCATCGCAGACCATGTCACCTTTTTCATCCAGAACTGCCATGGCAATATGAGCGGTTTCTCCCCGCTCGTAGATGGATTTATCGGTGTTTATCGCCAAAACTCCCCACAAGAAGTTTTGTGTCGAAATGACCTGATTATTTTCGTATACCTTCACCGTATATTTACCTGGTATAAGGGTATCTTTGGGAGCCAGGCGGTATTCTGTCATATCTGTCGTGTCTGTTTGCGCCATCCGAACCGGAATCGGTAGTCCATCGGAATCCAACAGCTCCACTCGAATACCTTCACCTTTGACATCATTACTGACGTCAATCACCATCGGTTCATTTCCACCAAAGGATTGCTTGGTAAGCGTCAAGACGCGCGCGGGAGTATGGATACGCCCTGATGTGGGCGTTTGCCCTGATGTATCCAGAGTCGGCGGCATTGATGAGGTTTCGGTGGGAAGAAGCAAGTCTTGCGCGGTGGTGGAGCCGTGTTCGTAGGTAACCGGAGAGGGACTCGTGGTAGGGGTTGGCGTGAGAACAGTAGTCGGTGTCGGCGTGGGAGTAAGTGTTTCCGCGGGCATCGGGGAGGGTGTTGGCGTCGGAACTATATCCTGTATCAAATCAAGAATTGCCTGAGATGGGGGCTCCGGGGTAGGCGTCGGCGTTGAAGTTGGCGTATCTGTTGGCGTGGCAGAAGAGGACGCTTCTTGGGCAAAAACAGTTGACAGGGGCACCAGCAACGACTCTGTCACGACAACCGCAATACAGAATACTGCGAGTATTTTTTGCATATTCTTTTTCATGTTTTTTTTCATATTTTTGTCACATTTTTGCCCATTTGGGCGCAAAATCCCCAATCCCACACGCTAGAACTTTGCCAAATATGACATCACGACATCGCCGATTTGGACATACGCGTTGTTCTTGCTGTACATCTTGAGATAAATAACCGCTGTTTCTCCTGCGGCATCCCAATCCGGAGCCGTACCGTCATCGAGCTGCGTATCGGTACAAGAAACCGTCGTCCAGGTTTTCGCAGTCCCTGAAGCATTTGCCTGTCTTTGACAGACGTATTGCGTCGGATTTTCCGTCGTGTTGTAGATAATCATGTCGACTTTGTTAAACGTCGGGTCAGTGGAATTGGTGTTGAAACTCAGTGTGAGCGCATTTCCACTTGCCCATCCACTAAAGTCAGACGGCAACGTCGCGCGAAGCACAACCGTATAATCCTGCAGCAAAGCCTGTGATGAACTCCACTCGTAATACGTACGCCACGCAGCCGATGGTGATGCGTCAGAGGTCATAGTACCCGTAATCGTGGACGACCCCGAGGCAGTCAAGACTGCCCCTGCGTATTCAGGCGAGAATGTGATCGTCTTTGCGGGACGTGCTGTACCTGAATAGACAGGACCGGCTGTCGGATCAAACACAAACGTGTTGCCCGCTGTACCGATCGTGAATTTATCTGTACTCACGACAGGTGCAGCAAGGGTAATACCGCCAGTGCCGTTTGGATCAATCGTGAGTGACTGATTCGTACCGGTTGTCGTAATTTTCGCAGCTGTCGTCGACTCGTTATACCCAAGATTCAAATTACCGGCACTAATATCACCTGTTACACCATTGAGGACAATGAGACCTGAAGCGGTAGACGTGGAAGAACGATCCGGCCCATCCGTGCTTCCCAAAACCAATGACATATCCACAACGGGATAGGGATAAATAATGCCATTTGCGGCGTTAAAGACCACCATACCGCTGGGGCCTTGCGCTCCGGCAAGCCCAGTTGGACCGGTAGCTCCCGTACTGCCGGTATAACCCGTGGGACCGGCAGCTCCGGTAGTACCTGTACTGCCGGTGGAACCTGTGGAGCCGGTGGAACCTGTGGGGCCGGCATAACCGGTAGCGCCGGTAGTACCCGTGGCACCTGTTGAACCGGTAGCTCCGGTTGGACCGGAGGCACCAGCCATCCCTGTAGCGCCAGTTGTTCCCGTGGAACCGGTTGAGCCGGTTGGACCACTCGCACCGGCAACTCCGGTCGCTCCGGTTGAACCCGTAGAACCCG
>CAZOTW010000022.1:13992-18734 GCA_964582845.1 uncultured Gammaproteobacteria bacterium | reverse complement strand
ATAAGGATATTGTCAGAACAACAATATTGTCAATGTTTTGAGATAGCTTCTAGTATTCTGTGCAATTGTAGGGGTTAGTTTTGTTTGGGTGTTCGGTTGTTTGCTTGAAGAATTTAGGGCAACAATCCACGCAGAACCAAAAAATACCGTGAGGATTCCTACCACGGCAAGTAGACCATATTTGACTCTATTGTCGGCAATGTTCTTGCATATGAGCCATCCGGCAAGCCCACCAATGGTAAACGGCAACAACCCCAACGCAACCCCGATTGCTACGATAAAAAGAAAAAATTTGACGAGTTTCCGCATAAAATTGAAATTGCCACCCATCGTAAATCGCCACCATCATACCACTTTTTCGCCTTCCTGCCAGAAAAAATAGATTTGTGGTAGGATAAAACCATACATTTTGTATCCATTATGAAAAGCGATAATAACCGGACTATTTACAACGTTCACAAACCAAGGCCACGCTACCCGGTCATACAAGAAATTCAGGAGCGTTTTAGCCCCAGGTTTTTCGCGAGTGATCCGGTCAAAGAAGCGGATCTTCACGCAATATTGGAGGCCGCCCGATGGGCTCCGTCCGGTCGCAATCATCAACCGTGGTTTTTTTACGTGACCAAAAAGGGAACGCCGGCATATACGGGTCTTTTTTCGACGCTGAACGCGTATAACCAATCGTGGGCCCATACCGCACCCCTTTTAGTTCTTGCCTGCGCTATCACAAAAAATGAACACGGAGAAAATCCATTTGCTTTGTATGATCTGGGAGCATCGGTCATTTCCCTCATCCTGCAAGCGCAATCATTGGGCTATTACGCCAGACAAATGGGGTTATTTGATAAAGAAAAAGTAAAAACCCTTGTGCCATTGGGAAAATACATGGAACCCTTTGTCGTCATCGCCTTAGGGAAAATTGGAGACTATACCCAGGCTCCCAAGGAACTCGTCAAAATGGAACTTGATCCCCGACCGCGAAAAACAAAGATCGCAAAAGAACTATAACTCGAACTTCTGCTATTCCACCTCGGAGGTGGAATAGCTTTGCCACCTCGGGATTTTATTAACGAAAGGTTCTATTTTTAGTCTTGTTTAACATTGTTAGATCTGTTAACATTTTCTCGTGAGCAATAGTTTGGAGGAAATCCACCGGAGTATTCCCATCATATCGGGTATTTCCCGATGGAAAAAAATACTCGCCTTTGCCGGACCCGGATACCTGATTGCAGTGGGCTACATGGACCCGGGTAATTGGGCGACTGACCTCGCCGGCGGATCAAAATTCGGATATGCGCTCCTCAGCGTCGTTCTTATCTCCGGGCTTATGGCCATGCTTCTTCAGCATCTTTCACTCAAACTCGGGATTGTCACGGGTCGTGATTTGGCGCAAGCATGCCACGACCATTACCCGCCGATGGTCAGGAAAATTCTCTGGATCCTTGCGGAAATTGCCATCACCGCCTGCGATTTGGCGGAAGTCATTGGGTCGGCTATCGCGCTTAACCTTCTTTTCCATTTGCCCATCATCGTGGGCGTCCTCATCACCGCCTTTGATACACTCCTTTTGCTCCTGTTGCAACACAAAGGCGTGCGGTACCTCGAAGCACTGGTTATTACCCTCATCACGGTCATTGTCGCAAGTTTCGGCTTTGAGATTTTTCTGTCCCGGCCGGATATGTTCCAGCTTTTCCGGGGATTTATTCCGGCAAAAGAACTCTTCACGAATAAGGAAATGCTGTATATCGCAATAGGAATTTTGGGCGCTACCGTCATGCCGCACAATTTGTACCTTCACTCGGCGCTTGTCCAGAGCAGGGATTTTGGCGGCGATCGGAAGAGTAAAAAAGAAGCCATTACCTACGCCACGATCGATTCCAACGTTGCCCTGGCCCTGGCTACGCTCGTCAATTCATCGATCCTCATCGTCTCTGCCGCGACGTTTTATACCCGGGGCTTGAATTCAATTGCTGAAATTCAAGATGCCCACAAACTGCTCTCCCCGCTTTTGGGAACGGGGCTAGCGAGCGGACTTTTTGCGTTTGCGCTTCTGGCTTCGGGACATAATTCGACGATCACCGGCACCCTAGCAGGACAAGTCGTGATGGAAGGATTTGTACATATTCATCTTGCCCCCTGGCAGCGAAGACTTCTCACCCGGCTCCTGGCGATCATCCCTGCTATCGTGATCGTGTGGCTCTATGGCACACACGGGCTTGCCCAACTTTTGGTATTCAGTCAGGTCGTGTTAAGCATGCAGCTGCCGTTTGCCGTCATTCCCCTTGTCTGGTTTACAAGCGATCGGAAATACATGGGACGCTATGTGAATACACCAATTTTAAAAACCATCAGCTGGATGATTGCGGGACTCATCATAGTCCTGAATCTCTGGCTTATCGGAAAAATCGTTTCCGGTATATAATTATGAAAATCACCAAAACGCATCTCACCAAACCAAGCGAAGATTATCTCGAGCGCATTTATGAACTTCTGGATGAAAAAGGCTATGCGCGCGTCACGGATATTGCCGAACGACTGGAAGTGAAGCCCGCTTCCGTCACGATGATGCTCAAAAAACTTGAAGCATCGGGGTACATACTCCGCGAGCGCTACCGCGGATTTACGCTTACCGCAAAGGGGCGATCAGCCGGACTTCGCATACGCAAACGCCATATGATTCTCTCAAAATTCCTCCATCTTTTGAAGCTTCCCGAACGGACGATAGAACACGACATCGAAGGACTGGAACATTACCTGAGCGATCAAACGCTTGCCAAACTTGAGAAACTCGTTAATACACTTCAGAAAAAGTAAGATAGCCTCATGTCGTCTGTCTCATTTCTTATGTAAGGTGTTATGTATATAATGGAATAAAACCAGACTATGGATCAAGAAAAAGAATCACCCGATGCCACTCTTGAAGATGTCCAAGCAATTCTGGATAATAGCCGGCGACGGTTTCTGCGAACGCTTGCGGTTTTTGGTATCATTTCCGCCCCATTGTGGCCGCTTACCATGTATCTCTTCCATCTCGGTGAAGTGTCGCTGTTGTTTAATGGGGTCATTTTGATACTAAGTATCATCTTATATCTCGTTTTCACTTATGCGAAAAATCTTACCATAGGATATTGGTGTACCGTGACAGCTGCTTTTTTTATTCTCATCCTAATTAATTTTTTCCCCCAGGAATCAACCGTCACCAACAATGCAAGCTGGATTCCTTTTTTTCCGATCGTCGCGATGTTTCTTTTAAATAAACGACCCGGTATTCTTATGACCCTGTTATATTTTTTCGTCGTGGTAGGAATCTTCATCGTTAATCCTTTCCAAATACCAGGGAATCAAACGCTCATATTCACAATTATTTTTAGCTTAGGTACCACTATCTTCTTGTTGTATTCTTATAAAAATATTGAAGAAAATATTAAACAATTAACGAAACAACGTGAAGAAGAACTAGAACGTATGGTGATACAGTTGGGAACCGTAACAACCAAGTTACAAGATAATCTAATGCGTGCAGCCAAACAAAAGGAAGAATTAGAGAACATGAACAAGTTGATGGTAGGACGAGAGTTGGCAATGGCGGATCTGAAAAAACGGGTGTCGGAAGAGGATAAACAACCGCCAAACAACCCTGTACAATAACAGAATTAAGTCCCCTTACGATCACTCTTCTACTCTTGGCTCACGGTAAGTGAATCCAGATCGAAGTTCTGTTCTGCGGTCGGATTAACGTACGTATACACCAAGCCCGTTGGTCCAAACTGTGGCTCCTCGTTATCCGCCCAGGCCACAATGGCCAAAGACGGCATAGGAATGGCAAGAGTGTTTGATGCCACCTGTTGGTCATTCATAAAGAATGTCACCGTTTGCACTCCTGCCTCATCAACACTCCACACGACTCTCGCATTGACCCAATCATTGATATTGACATTCGTTATATCGGTAAAAATAGGAGCGGCTGCATATTTATCTACCACCGTAGCTTTCAGCCCTTTAAAAAAGCCACCCAACGTATTTTCATCCGACCAGTTGAAACCGAATGCAAAGAAATTATCCGAATGGTCTATAAAACTATCGATCCGTGACGGATTGGCTTTAGCTTCCTCTGTTAATTCATTTGGATTATTCTGCAACCATGTTCCGAATGTCCCCACTGCGCCTCCAGACCCGTCGGTATGATAATTGGCAGAAGCACGAAATCTCGTGGTCATGGTGACGGGATGACCGACTGTCGGAAGCCAACGATGCGGCACGCCATAGGTAAATCCATCCCGTTGTTCGGAAATCTGAACTAAGTTAAAAATACCCGGATATGCGCCTGGAAACTCTTCCGGAAAAAGTGACATTCGGGCATACTTCGTATCGCCTTCTTCTCCACGTGTGAGGGAAACGGCATTATTTGTGTGAATAGTAGATTGAAGGTTTTCCATTCTTAAAAATCCCTGCTCGTCGCCGCTGTCTAACACAACGTACCAGTAATCCCACGGCAAACCGGTATCCGGTTTCTTCACGCCATTACTGAAGTCATCCGATACGACATTGGGGTTGGTGGTATTGATAAGCGCGTAGGCAAAACGGGGAAACCCAAAAAACACAGCGACGGCAACCAAAAGAAAAAAGATAATTTTTTTCATACGGTAATTCTCCTTCATTTTTTAAGACTATCGTCATTATAATCAGAAGTCAATATGACAATTTGATATCATCAGCAATTTCCGACCAAATCTGTATAATAC
>CAZOTW010000022.1:12806-13972 GCA_964582845.1 uncultured Gammaproteobacteria bacterium | reverse complement strand
TTTTTCTCCTTCCCGTTTACGCTTCTTCTTTTGTCTTATCTCCGCAATGGGACTATTTTTCCTCCTCCCGTTTCTGCCTGTGGGTCGCGGGTCAGTATTTGCGGCAGTCGTCATCAATGAAATATTTCCAAAAACCGAGGACGTCACGCTCGAATGGATAGAGTTATATAACACCGGGAACGAATCCGTATCACTCAACCTGTGGACGCTCGCTAATACGGTTGGAGACGCAAAAACGTTTCACATGGGTGCCGAATGGAATATTTTCCCCCATGGTTTTTTGACATTCTACCAGTCGCGAACAGGAATCAGCTTAAACGCGAGCGGCGACACGGTACGGCTTTCGGATGACAAAAATACACTGGTCGATAGTCAAAGCTACTCAAGCACCATTGGGATGAATAGATCCATGGGCAGAAGTACCGATGGAGGCGGCGTATGGACCACTTGCAATGACCCAGCCACTCCAGATAACCCAAATACGTGTCCCTCTCCCACCCCTACTCCAACGCAACCGCCCACTCCCACACCTACTCCTGTCGTAACCATCGCGCCCACGGACACTCCCATTCCCACGGTGGCACCACCGAGTCCGATACCGACTTCACTATTTCAAGCTGCGAATCGGGAAGCGCAACCTCAAGTACTGGGAGTCGTCAATGGACCAACTCCACCAACTGGCGGGTCGACCTCATCATCTGCGGATCTCATAACATTGAAACTGTCAAAAACTCTCGTCGTACAGATTTTGATTATCGGTGTCGTGTGGGCCTTTTTGGCGTTGATTGCCATTTTGCGCCGTCATTTCCGCCGCCGCGTACAACGAGAGACGGAGATTAGGTAACAGAAGGTAAATACCCAAAATTTATATCAGGTTAAAGAGGTACCCAATCATCATGATACCAAGGGTGGTAATGCCGAAAAATAATGCTAAGAGTTGCCACCGCATGACGTTTTTTAGGATTAACGCTTCGGGAATGGAAATCGTGACAATTGCCGTCATAAAAGAGAGCGCCGTGCCCAGAGAAACCCCTTTACCCACTAGTGCTTCCATAACAGGAATAATACTGACGGAGTTGGCATACAGTGGCGCTCCAAGTAAGGTAGCCAAAGGCACAGTCCACCAACTTCTCATGGCGAGATATTTTTCTACAAGAGAGGCGGGG
>CAZOTW010000022.1:12022-12760 GCA_964582845.1 uncultured Gammaproteobacteria bacterium | reverse complement strand
CCTAAAACGACGTAAGGAAAAACACTTTTCGTGATCGTCATGCCGTCCTGCCAGAAATATGTGAGTAACTCTTTCATCGGTAATGAAGTTCCCCCATGTTCCGCTTCGACTTGCGGTCGGGATTTGAATTTCAATAATTCTGGTTTTACATATTTTTCGACATGCAACCGTTGAATGACCATTCCCCCAACCACGGCAATAATAATACCGACTAAGTTGTATAAAATCGTCACTTTTATCCCAAACATAGCAGGAAAAAGATAGAGGGATGACTCGTTAACTAGAGGAGAACTGATTAAAAAAGCAAATGTGACCCCAAGCGGTATCCCTGCACCGACAAAACCAATAAAGAGAGGAATTGAGGAACAGGAGCAAAATGGGGTAACAACTCCTAGAAGTGCCGCAAAAAGATAATCCAGTCCAAACCATCGGCGGCGGGTTAGCATATCCCGCACTTTCTCCATCGGGAAATAGTAGCGGGTCATTGCCATAAGGTAGTTGATGACAACCAAAAGGAGTCCGATCTTGATCGTGTCGTAGATGAAAAAGTTGATCGCACTCCCCAAGTAAGATGCTTTCCCTAGATTGAGCCAATCGAAAGTAACGAGGTCAGCGAAAAGTTGAATCGGCTTGAAAATATCCATACATTATTTCGCTGCTTTTTGAATGACATGTTTAATCTTTTCGATATCCGGCGTGAACCCTGCCATGGCGATTTTGCCATTCGCCGCCAGCACC
>CAZOTW010000022.1:0-11993 GCA_964582845.1 uncultured Gammaproteobacteria bacterium | reverse complement strand
CCGGACTCGACATTGCACCCAGCTCAACGATTTTTTGGATACCCTCTCCACCGGTCAGATACTCAACCGAGTCTTTTATCCCCATCTCTATGACTGCTTTCTTTGTAATTTCATGCAGCTTTTTACAGGTTGGACACCCTGAACCTAACACTTGAATTTTCATACTCCTACCTCCTTGCTTGTCGAGCCGCTTGATAGTATTTGCATTTTCTGGAAACTACGGAGTATTATAACACTCCAATAGTATTATCTTTACGATATGGCTGGAGAATTAGTTACAGCGACTTCGTCAGAGATATATACACCGTCTGAATTACTCAAATCTTGGGGGTTCGGACCGGAAGAAATATCCATCCATGTAAAAGAATTGGAATCCCCCCAAAGGCCGCACAATAGTGTTATCGACACCGGAACAATGGCACTTGATTGTAAACAGGGAGGGAATTTTAGTAATGAGCCTCACATGGGGAGTATTACTCTCATAGGACCGGATAATAAAATTGTAGAAACCGGGGTAATTTTTGCAGAACCTTCTCTTGATGTTTTACGCAATCATCGTAAATTTTTGAAATAGCTAGTGCTCCGAGTGAAGAAAATTATATTTGATCCGAAGATATACATTCAATCCCCCATCTTTGTAAAAGAGCAGTTGTAACTCCATTACCACTCACTGGATTCCCATCTAATCTTTCTAATCTACGAACCCCACAAGATGGACTTTTTTCTCGTAAATATGCTTTGGTAACGCCATATGACAAACAAGCTTTTAGTGTACAAATAGCTCCATCGATGAATTGTTGAGTTACATCTATTCCTGCCCCATCAACTACTTTAGCGTTACCATTCAAAACATCTTCTCCTGTTCCTTCAATTATTTCATAGGGACCTCGCGGAATCGGCAAACCAGCCAATACTTCAGGACACAATAATAGCGCCTGTCCTCCTGAAAGTAATACGTTTAGATCTCTACCAATTGGTTTTGACACCCCATTAAATCTACAAGGAATACCAAGTATACAAGCACTAACCATGGATGGTTTTTCTCTCTCCTTAGTAACCATGCTTTGTTCTATAATCCTTCTCTCTTCATCCAAATTAGGAACATTATCTAGAAATACAAACCTACTCGGCTCTATCTGGGTCTCATATGCTATCCTTTCAAGCTCTTCTTTTAATCTATCTCCTGATATTTCTTGGGGCACATGATTTCTTCTTACAAAAACACTTTTAAGAGGTAAACCAACATACCGTTCAGTCGCTTTCCGTAAACCTTCCTTAACCACCTGTGCTTTTAATCTATTTTGTCCGCTAACAATGACATACTCGAAATAGGAAAGTACGATAAGTTCTGGTACAACTAAAGAGCGAATCCCCAACAGTCTAAAAGTTGCTGGCAGAAAACCCTGTTCCATATCACTAGGAATACCGCCCACTTCGATAACTACATTTTCTGGTTTATGTTTCTTCATTAATTGGGCAATACGACTAGATAAAAATTCTGAAAAGTCTACAAGAGTAAGTTTTTTCTCATGACCAGGGGCGATCAGGGGAGGCGTAACGGTCGATCCTAAAAACTCGCGCCAAATATCGCCCATAACTAAATTTTGGTTTGGGGACACTTCAAGACCTAAGTGTCTATATGAAACAAAGTCATCAGTGACTCGCACACCATCCATCTCCAACCCAACATCTTTAGGAAAAGTTTGATTTAACATTGGATCGATTTTTATAATTAGAGGTTTTGTAACCGAGCTCGCAATTGAAGAAGCTAGCCAACCCTTACCTATGTCACTACTACCCGAGCCAACCACAACATAAATGTGCCGTAAACCAGGAATATATCCCTCTGGAGGAACAAGAAGATCCAATGGCTTGAGAGATCCTAAAAACCTGTCTGGCTGATTCATATCGGAGAATTATACAGAGGAGTTCATGAGAAATCAACACTATGGGATACCTACCACGTACAAAACGATCCTATGAAGAACTATGTTGCGTATTATTCTTCTGCAAATTCAGGCGGATATACTACCATTCCCGTCACACCCCCAAACGCGTGAGGAGCAATTTCATATACCATACATGCTTCGCCGGGCTCTGAAAATTGTGTATTTTGCATATTCTCAAAAATAGCGATAGACTGAAATAGAGCACCATAAGGAGGTGATTATATGGATGTATCTCTTTCTCTTTTCTTGGCAAAGGTAATGGGTCTTCTTCTCATGCTCGTGGCAAGCGCGCTTTTGGTGAACAGAAGAAGTGTTGATTTACTTTTTGGTCTGTATAGACACCCTGAAGCAGTATTCATAACTGGAATTTTGGAAACGGTTTTAGGAATCATTTTTGTCCTAAATCATAATATCTGGACAATGGATTTTCGAGGGATCATTACAGCGGTGGGATGGATCCTTTTGGCGCGAGGAATAGGGAGAACACTTTTCCCTTCCCGGACGACACGTTGGTTAGTGAAATTTCAAAAAATGCGATCAATTATTACGCCGCTTTTGATCTTTGTATTATTAATTGGCGCATATCTTGCCTACATGGGGTTCACAGGATAAGACTAGTTCCGAGCGATAGAGAGGACGTGGTATTCCACGTTCCAAAGGGTTTAAAGGGGCTACACTTGGCTCCCGTAGCGACGTCTATGGTCTTCTTGGAGCCGGGGCTGGCCAGATTTCTAGTAACAATTAATGAGTTGGCCAAAATATAATGAAAAAAGTTATTCATTGCCTACGTCATAACGGTATACTCTTTCTTGTGATCGCGTTTAGTTTTGCTTTCATCGTAATCCTTTACGACTGGGGCAAAGAAGATGGGTGTTACGCAGCGTGTACGTATATGCAGTCTGACCAATGTCATCTTTACTGTGACAACCATGGCTGGCGCTGAGCGCCGAAGGAGACACATTACTTCGTTTTATTCTTGCGCAATCCAATTACCAGAGGAAGAATAAAAGTTAGAGCGTAATACAAATAAATATCTAATTTATAATATCCATCTGCCGGTTTGAAAAGTTTGACAAGGAAAAAATAGTCACAAACAACGGCAATAAGGGTCCAGATAATTGCTATTTTTAGAAAATATTGCAGTGAATCGCCCTTCACTTTTTTTAGCAAAACCCAAAGAGTAACAACAATTCCTATGGGCATAATTACCCAACCGAGTATGCTAGGGGGTAAAACAGCAAAAAGAAGAATACCGAGCGCATATCCAATGAGCCAAAGGAGAAACCCCCATCCCAACGTATCTTTGAGTAATTGCCGGTTCATACTGTCAATGTAGCAAAATAGAAGATTGTTTTCAATAGATCCAGGGAACTTACTAAGCTTTTTTTACCTATACAGGGCGCCAAATTCATGTATAATCAACATACACGTGTATATTAATCGCAAATATTTATGGTACACTGATGATTAGAATAGCCTCTAAAGCATATGTCAATCCATAAGGTAATACAGAAAATAGTTACGTTTGTGAAACAAGTATTTAATCGATTTGTTTCCCTCCCCCGTAAGACAAAGGTCATAGTGATCATTGTATTTATTGTCTTATTTCTCGGAGGTATATATGTAGCAAGAAAGTCATTTGGAGGAAACGGAGGGTACATAGTCGAACCCGTCAAACGATCATCGGTTGCCGAAATCGTCAGCGACTCCGGGAAAATTTTATCGGTCGGAAGTGTTGATGTGAACTCCCCCACAAAGGGATTCATCGAAGAGCTTTTTGTTGAAAACGGCCAAACAGTCAAAGAAAACGATAAACTCTTCACTGTCAAAAGCAGCGCCACAGCCCAAGAGCAGGAGACAGCGTATTCGACGTATCTTTCTGCAGTGTCAGCGCTGAAAGCCTCCGAAGGCATAGCGCATTCTTATCGGTCATCTATGTTTACCGAATGGAAAACCTATTTTGACCTGGCTACCGGTGATGAATATGAAAAAAGTGAGGGGGTGCCCGATGAGACAACTAGAAACGCTGCTGAATTTCAGTCTACCAAAGAGGATTGGTTAGCAGCGGAGCGCAAGGTCATTGATCAGGATACAGCCGTTGCTGCTAACCAGGCAGCAGTTACTGCAGCCTGGAGCGCGTATCAAGCCACTCAAACCACGACGGTAACTGCACAGGTACCGGGAATAGTAAAAAATCTTTCTGTTTCAGTAGGTAATTCCGTTAACGTCCCGTCAATTCTCACTCCGAACGTCACTCCGATTCTGAAGATTGCTGCCAACGCTATACCTGAAGCAGTCCTTTTGGTTGGCCAGACAAATATTGCAAAAGTAAAAAAAGGACAAAAAGTAGTAATTCATCCGGACCCCTATAAAGACAAGGAATTTGAGGGAACTGTTATCCGGGTTGACGACCTCGGACAGAATATTGCTGGAGTGGTCACGTATAACGTCTATACGCAGATAAAAAATCCAAATGAACTCCTCAAACCCGAGATGACGGTTGATGGCGATATTATCACCAATGAGAAAAATGATGTCCTCACGGTGCCCAATTCCGCCGTGGTGCTATACAAAGGTAATAAAGCTGTCAGAGTTACCAAGGGAAAGTCCATGGAATATCTTCCGGTAAAAATCGGGGTTAAAGGCGAAACCAAGACTGAAATTGCGGAAGGACTCATGGAAGGACAAAAAATAATCGTTGCTCTTACCAACGAAAAAGTACAGCGTCCAAACCCTCTAGGATTATGAGACCGGACGATGAGCTCATTAAGCTTGTTCATGTCACCAAAAGTTATCCGATTGATGACGGGCAGTCATATCAGGCAATCAGAGGAATATCTCTTGTTTTACATAAGGGAGAGTTTGTTTCCATCATGGGCCCCTCCGGTTCGGGCAAATCCACGCTCATGCACATTCTCGGAGCACTTGATACCGTGACAACCGGAACATATACGTTTAAAGGAAAAAATATCTCAAACTATAAACCGGATGAAATCGCAAAAATCAGAAACAAGGAAATCGGATTTGTTTTTCAGTCTTTTAATCTCCTCCCGAGAACGACGGTTTTCAAAAACGTTGAACGCCCGATGATGTATGGGGCCGTTCCCAAAGAGGAACGAAAAAGCCGGGTGATGAAAGCATTAGAGCTTGTTCGTATTCCCCAGAAAGCGAACAATTTGTCCAATAAAATCTCAGGTGGAGAAGCTCAAAGGGTAGCAATTGCTCGGGCTCTCATCATGAACCCTTCCATAATACTTGCTGATGAGCCGACGGGAAACCTGGATTCAGTAACCTCACACGAAATTATGACACTCTTAAATGATCTTCATGAAAAGGGATGCACGGTTACCGTTATTACTCACGACAAAACAGTAGCAGATTACGCTCATCGAAGAATCCGTATCGTGGACGGAAAAATCGTGAGCGACATGAATACAGAATAATATGGATTTTAAGGAACTATTCCAGTCAGCTCTCCAGGCGCTTCGTACCAACGTCATGCGAACCCTTCTGACGATGCTCGGAATCATCATTGGCATATCATCCGTCATATTAATTTTCTCAATCGGTCAGGGAGCTGTAGCATATGTCAACAACGAACTGTCAACGTTTGGTACCAACTTTTTCCAGATAAATCCCGGATCAAGTATGATGGGTAGTTTTTCAGGGGGTACAAAAACTCTAACGATAGATGATGTTGAAGCTATAAAAAAAGACGCTTCGCTCACGAATATTCAAAGTGTTGCTGCATTTGCCATGATTTCGGTGGTAATATCTGCAAATGATATCGACAAATCGCTTCTTGTTTACGGCGCGACACCGGAAATGCTTGAAATGCTTAAACCTACTATTGCAGGTACGTTTATCACTGAAGAACATGATTTGGAGATGCAAAGAGTCGCGGTCATAGGCAAAAAAGCAATAGAAACATTTTTTGGCAAGGATGCCAACCCCATCGGTGAGAAAATAAAAATTGATAAAAAAACGTTTAAAATTGTCGGGACCGCTCTTTCAGGAAGCCCCCTCTTTGGTGGATTTTTCGATAATACATTATTTATACCGTTAAGCGTTGCGTTAAATGAAATCGAAGGCAGCGTTAATATCAATGAAGTCGATATTAGTGTTAAAAATACAGATCTCATAAACGAAACCATGGAGAGCGTGAAGGCACTTCTGCGTGATCGGCATAACCTGAAAGAAAAAGAAAATGATGATTTTATTATGTCCAGCGCGACAGATGCTATTTCGACAGTTCAGACGATTACGAATTTACTGACACTCGTCGTTGGGGCAATATCTGCCATATCTCTTGTTGTTGGTGGAGTCGGAGTGATGAACATCATGCTTGTTTCCGTCACAGAACGAACCAAGGAGATAGGACTCTTAAAAGCTATTGGTGCTCAGGAGAAAGATATTCTGATACAATTTCTCATTGAATCCATGGTGATGACCGGAATTGGAGGCATACTGGGCGTTGGAATCGGAATACTTCTGGCATTTGTCATGACACTCTTTGTTCCCATTCCCTTGGTTATTGTTCCCTCTGCAATAGTGATTGCGGTTATGGTTTCTGCGATTGTCGGAATAGTATTTGGTCTCTATCCGGCCCGACAAGCCGCCAAACTTTCACCGATTGACGCATTGCGGTACGAATAATGACACGAAGCGTATCTTTATGACAGATGGAATCGTTTTCCAACGGGGTGATTTCTCAACCATTTATACACCGAAAACCAAAGCAAGCTGACTCCCGCAAAAGAGGCCGATAACAACAATTCCCCCGCTTTTAGACTGGTGAAGTGAAATAAGGCACTGAGAAATGGAACATACATCACAAGAATAAGTCCACACACCGTAAGGACGGTAACTGCCCATAGCGCGGAATTCTTCGAGTAGAGAATCTGTATCAGATTCTTTTTCCATGATAAGTTATTCATAATAAGCAGTAGATTGGCAAACACCAGCGTGGCGAAAGCAAACGTACGGGCTTTCTGTTCAATACCGCCCGTACGCAGGGTAAGTGCGTAGATCAGGTAGACAACAAAGAGAATTCCCACACCTTGAATAACACTGATGATAACCGTTCCTTTTCCAAGAATTGGTTGAAACAGATTCCGTGGAGGCTTTTTCATCGTCTGATCATCTTCCTTTTCCGATTCGAACACAACGGAACAAGCAGGATCAATAATCAACTCCAGAAATGCTATATGAGCCGGAAGAAGCATAGCGGGAAGATTAAATAGCACGGTTAAAAAAGATACACCGGCAATCGGAATATGGACGGCGAGGATATATCCCATAGCCCTTTGTAAATTTGTATAAATCCTTCTCCCTAATCGCACTGCTGCAACGATAGAAGTAAAATCGTCATTGAGTAATACGATGGAGGAGGCTTCCCTGGCTACATCCGTACCGCGTTCCCCCATGGAAATACCGATATGGGCTGATTTGAGAGCTGGAGCATCATTCACCCCGTCACCTGTCATGGCAACTATTTCACCATTTGCCTTTAACGCACTGACAATAACATGCTTCTGCTCCGGGACAACCCGTGCAAAAATATTGATGTCCCTGATCTTTTTTCGGAGTGTATTCTGATCCATGTTTTGGAGATCTTTTCCTGTCAAATACTCGTCGGGATTCGCAAGGCCGATTTCTCGCGCTACATACCTCGCCGTACCCGGATAATCTCCGGTAATCATTTTGACATGAATGCCAGCGGCATATGCCTCCGCAAGCGAGCCGGCGATATCAGGCCGTACCGGATCAACAAATCCGAGTAATCCAACCAGTTTAAAATTATAGTCATGCTGGTTCATTGGCAGATCACTTTGACAAAACAATGCCTTAGCGACCCCAAGCACCCGTAAGCCTTTTTGGGACATCTCGGTGACCCGTGAAAGCGTTTTTGCTTTCTCCTGTTTATCCGCATGACAGAGATCAAGTATTGCCTCCGGAGAACCCTTTGCTGCAATCACATACTCCGATTTATCAGCCGAATGCCATACCTCGGATATAGCCAGGAGTTCATCCGTCAGCGGATACTCCCTTACAAAATCCCAGTTCCTGTGGATATGATCAGTGTCTTTGAGGTATTTTTCTACCTTGACTTTTATCTCTTTTTCCAAGGGATCGAACGGGTCTTTGTGACTTGAAAGCATGGCGTACTCAAGAAGTCCGTGCTGTTCTTCGGGAAGCGGTGCATGGTCCGACTGACCAAGATCACGCAGCGTTCCGTGCGAATATAAACTAGTAAGTTCCATTTTGTTCAAGGTCAGCGTACCGGTTTTATCGACACATAATACTGTTGCCGCTCCCAACGTTTCGATAACTGCTGGTCTTCTGGTTAACACTCTCCTTTTTGACAACCGCCAGGCTCCAACCGTCATGAATATGACAAGAACCACGGGGAATTCCTCAGGCAGCACAGCCATACTGAGGGTCACGCCCGAAAGCAATCCTTCTATCAGATTACCTCGAATAAGAAATGTAATGAGAAAAATGAGGAAACAGAGGGAAACTCCCAATATACCGACGATTTTTACTATCCTGTCGGTCTCTTTTTTCAGGAGCGTATCTTCAATTTTAATCGTTTCTAGGGTTTTTCCGATTTTACCCATTTCGGTACGGGTTCCCGTCGATTCAACCCGCGCCAGACCGTGACCCCTGACTACCATCGTTCCGGAATACACAAACTGCTGGTCATCTCCTCCGAGCCGACGCTCGTTGACTGTCCCGTCATCTGCCCTCTTTCGGACGGCAACCGACTCACCGGTAAGCATTGACTCATCGCAACTTAAGTTTTCACAAGACAACACTGTCGCATCCGCAGGTACTCTATCTCCCTCACGAAGTTCGATGATGTCACCTACGACCACCTCTCTTCCTGGAATCCTTTTCCTCATCCCGTTTCTAATGACTAGTGCGCGTGGACTGGATAGGTTTTTTAACGCTGCCAGTGTTTTTTCTGTCTTTTTTTCCTGATAGAACGTGATACCGATGACGACAATAACAAACGATAAAAGCATCAGCGCATCCTTCGCTTCGCCTAATAAAAGGTAAATTCCTCCGCTTCCTAAAAGAAGTAAAAGCATCGGCTCGCTGATGACACGGACAAAGAGCGCAAATACGCTCAAATCCTTATGCGAGGGGAGCTCATTGTATCCGTCGTAAACAAGCTGTTTTTGAGCTTCTTCATCCGTGATTCCCTCAATCACTCTCTGATTGGGTAGCTGGTGTATCATAAATCCAATAATGCTATTCTACCTCATACAAGTGCAATTTTTTTAACTGGGAATATCCATAATCTGTACTCGCGTACTGGGACGATTTTCGTTCCCGGGCTCCGCGGGATGGATGACATTAAAGTCATCATTATTCCAGACTTATTTCTTCCTTGAAGTTGTCCGGTTCCGGCCAGGCAAATGTGTCTTCGGCGTTAAACCAGAAAAAAATTTTATCTCCGACTTTATACTTTTCCTTGATTTTATATTCCTTGATTCTTTTATACGATCGTATTTTTTCACCGTCGCAATTGATGATGTATTCGTATAAATATCCCAAAAAATTAATTAATACTATTTGTCCATGGAGCATCACTCCATCGTCACTTTTTTCCATCCGGATTTTTTCCGGTCTGACTCCAACGACAACCCGCTGAGACGTTATCCCGCCTTTAAATTTTATTTTATGACCCTTATGCATTATCACATTTTCGGATATTTTGTTGCCGATAAAAAAGTTACATTTACCGATAAAATTTGCGCAAAATATTGATTGCGGATTTTCATACATTTCTTCGGGTGTTCCAGATTGAATAATACGTCCTTTTTTCATCAAAATGATGTTATCAGATATGGTCATTGCTTCTTCCTGGTTATGGGTAACGTGAATTGCTGTAATATGATGTTTTTTGGCTATTTCTTTTAATTCATAACGCAAATGTTCCCCGATTTTTGCATCGAGTGCCGAAAGTGGTTCATCCAGAAGCAGTAAGTTTGATTTTGTGGCTAGAGCACGTGCTAATCCTAATCGTTGTTTCATCCCTCCTGATAATTCTTGCGGCATAGCATCACTACGATCCGATAAACCGACTAATTTTAGATTCGTTTCAACTGCATCATTTATCTCTTCGGCTGACCATCCTTTGACAACCGGCCCATACGCGGTGTTGTTCCTAACGTTAAGATGCGGAAAAATCGCAAACTGCTGGAAAACGAATCCAATATCCCGATCTTGCGTCGGTAGATTGGAGACGCTTTTCCCGTCAAAGAAAATTTCTCCGCTTGTAGCATCTATGAGTCCTGCGATCGTTCGAAGTAGTGTAGTTTTGCCGCAGCCGGATGGACCAAGCAGCGTATGATATTTGTGACGTTCAATCTTCAGGTTAATATTATCAAGCGCAATGACCTGCTGTCTTCCGGAAGTAAATTTCTTACTTAAATTTTTTATGACAATATCGGACATATATAGCTATCAACGAGTATTTCCAACCTTTATATTAGTTTTTTTTAATAGATATAAAAAGACTAATGCGATGATAAAAAGGATACTGCAGGCAAACGCCGCACCTGTAAGATTTCCGGCAGTAAATAAATCGACAATCATTATTGTAACTGTTTTTATATTCTTTGTAACCGCAAGGGTGGCGCCGGTTTCTGATAAGCTACGCATAAATGCCATGATGGAACCGGCAATAATTGCAGGCTTAATTTGCGGAAGTAGTACTGATGTAAAAGTTTTTCTGATACTTGCCCCGAGCGAATATGCCGCTTCCTCCTGGGAAACGGAAATTTCCTTAAATGCTGATGTGATTGGCTTCACCAGCAGCGGAAATGTAAAACTTAGATGTGCCAGAAATACAATATATACATCTGAATGAATGTATTGGCGCCAAAAAAGCGCAAGCGACAATCCTAGGGCACTGGTAGGTACCAATAAGACCACTTCGCTTAACGTATCAAGTATATTTCCGATACGATATCGGTTACGGGCGATCAGATAAGATAACGGAATAGAAAATACTAGGTTTATCATCGTCACAAAAAAAGCCAGAAGGAGAGAAAACAGTAAGCTTCGAAAAAGTAATAAAATATCAGGAATATAAAAATTATTTAAACTGTAAAAGACGATATGGATAGTCGGGAAAAATATGAAAACGGCAAAGAATGAAAATAGTATGATATTCCTGATTGTCGCAAATTTTGAGATTGATTTTTCAAAACCGGGTTTTGCCCAGACTAAATTTATTTTTCTTTGTCCTAATAATAATTTGGCCGCAAGTAAAATAAAAATCGCCGAAAGTATCAGAACAATGCTGGCACCGGCAGCTGCGGGGAGATTTCCCTGATCTTTTAAACTTACGATAAGAACAGGGGCAGTGGCGAAGGCGCCTGCGACCATCATTGTGGCGCCGGTCTCCGATAAGCTTCTGGTGAATGAAAGTATCGAACCGTTAATAATTCCGTTTTTAATAATCGGCATAGCCACCGAACGGAAAAAAGTAAATGGACTGGCGCCCAACATTAAGGCAGCTTCTTCATGCATACCCTCAAGTTGTTGGATGGCAGCTCCGACAGAACGGATCATGTAGGGTAATGTAAATACCAGATGAAGCAAAACTATCATTATTGGTCCGCGGCTGATAAAACCGTTTTCTAATCCAAAAAGTTTTCCAAAACTGAAGTTTGTGCCCCAGTAAAGATAGATTGAAAAGCCCAGCGCAGCAGTCGGCATGACCAAAGATAAGTCAACTAAATTATCTATCCATTTGACGAATCGATTCTTGCTTCTCGTCAGTACCCAAGCCAGTGGGATACCGAAAATCAAGTTCAGCAGCGTGACCACTAATCCAATGAGAAAAGAAGATAGCACCGTCTGAATAACTATTGGATTTGAAAAAATATTAAAGTTGGCAAAATACTTTAATACATAAATGGCGGGTACAAAAATAATTAATCCGAAAAAAATGAGCACGAACGTAAATACGAAGTTAATTCCTCTCTCTGATTTTTGATCTGCCATATATTTAGATTGACCGCAACG
>CAZOTW010000021.1:2119-18842 GCA_964582845.1 uncultured Gammaproteobacteria bacterium | reverse complement strand
CTTGTAAAACTTTATGCCGTAGGAGTGCGCTATGTGTAGTTTCGCACCAGACTCAGTAGTTTACTCTCGACGATTCTTGCGCAATAATAAAGGACGCATCAAAGCGTATGGTTCAATCTCAAGATACTGTTCTCTTTGCGGCAACGCAACTACTGGGACAACGGGACCGACAGGAGGATTCTTTTATTTCTTTTCGCGATGAATGTTTTGTCGTTGCTGACGGCGTCGGCGGTATGCCGCACGCAGACATTGCGTCCCAGCTTGTTTCTGAAACCGCAATGTGGGGATATAAACACGTGCGCCAACGTAAGTTTTATTGGGCGGATAAAGAGAAGTTGCTTTACAGAATTTTTCGATCCGCGAATATTGCGGTATGGCAAAAACACCGGGAGAAAGGATTTGAAGATGGCTTGGCGAGCACGTTGAGCGTTCTTATCGTGGGACCAAGAAGAATTTGGGTGGGATCAGTAGGAGATAGCCCGATTTTTCTGTATCGTGAAGGACTTATTGATATGCTCACTCCTCTTGATCTGGATAACCGTGGGTTTTTAACGAGCGCTATGGGTATCAAGCGGTTTGGGTTAGCTCCCCATGTAGCAAGAGAGTCGTTTCTTGCAGGAGACATGGTATTGTTGGCTACCGATGGCGTCACGAGTTTTGTGGACGAAGAAGAAATGCGTGCAGTCTTTGAAACAGCGGGCACGACCCAGCAGAGCATCATGGATGCGGTAGTTCATCTTTTACAGGTAGCGGGGGAACATGGGAGTACGGACAATATGACTGCATGCTTGGTGAAGCGCTTGGGTCATGAAACAATGTAACTTCACCGCTTTACAATTTATTGACGACGGTTTTATACTCTACGTATGCCTGCCGAGTTCTTTGAACCTATCAGCAATAACGGTAACCCCCCTATCTATCGATATTTCAATGGAAAAGAATGGCGAGAAAGTAAAAGTGGGAAACGAGTACCCGTGTATTCTCCAATAGATAATTCCGTTGTCGGTGAACTTCAGGTGGTGACGACGGAAGAGATCGATGCAGCAGTTGCCAAAGCGGTAGAAGCGCAACAAAAATGGGAAGCAACGCCCCTGAACGAACGGGTGAAGATCATGCACTTGGCTGCAGACTGGATTATGCATTTCGAAGAATATCTCTCCGCGCTTTTGGCACGAGAAATCGGTAAAACGATGAGTGAAGCAAAAAGCGAAATCAAACGGACGGCGGAACTTACCGATTATTTTGCCGATGAAGTGCAATCGATTAGAGGTGAAACGATTGATAGCGATAATTTTCCGGGGTATCCCAAGGGAAGAATTGCGATGGTTGAGCGCGTTGCCCATGGTGTCGTTTTGGCAATCGCGCCGTTTAACTATCCTGTGAATTTGGCGGGAAGCAAAATTGTCCCCGCGCTTTTGATGGGAAATTCCGTGGTCTTTAAGCCTCCGACCCAAGGAGGCATCAGTGGGTCGCATCTGATGAGAATTTTTGAAAAAGCAGGAGTGCCCCAGGGGGTTATGGTTTGTCTAACCGGCGGCGGAGGTGAAATCGGAAATTATTTGGTTGCCCATCCGAAAATTACCGCGGTGGCATTTACCGGCGGTTCGGACACCGGTATGGCAATAGCCGCGAAAGCTCCCATGAAACCTCTTATGTTGGAGTGCGGTGGCAATAATGCAATCATCGTTTTTCCTGACGCGGACATGGATTTGACGGCAAGCGAAATAATTAAAGGCGGATTTTCGTATGCCGGACAACGCTGTACGGCTATCAAATACGTCATGGCGACCAAGAGCGTACTTGATACACTGTTGCCTGTCGTTCTGGAGCAGATGAAAACTGCGGTTCATATGGGCGATCCACGGGATGCGGCGACCAAACTCGTCGGCCCGGTGGTGTCAGTAAAAGTTGCAGAGAGCATAGAACAGATCATTCATGAAGCAATTGATGCAGGTGCAAAAGTTGCAACTGGCGGTCACAGAAAAGACGCGTACATCGAGCCGACCATTCTTACCGACGTCAAACCGACGATGAAAATTGTTTCGACGGAAGTCTTCGGACCGGTCATCTCGTTCATCGTTGTTTCCAATATGGATGAGGCGGCGCGCATCGTCAACGGGCAACGGTTTGGTTTGCAGGCATGCGTATTTACCAACGATGAGGGGACGGGTATTAAATATTCAACATTATTGAATGTCGGCACAGTACAGATTAATGGTTCTCCGCAAAGGGGACCGGATCATTTTCCATTTTTGGGTGTCAAACAGTCCGGCGTCGGAGTGCAGGGTGGGCGGTATGCATTGGAATCGATGAGCCGTCTCAAACCGGTTGTGATCAATACACCCCAGTAACATCTTTCTCGCGTGGTAAATGATGGTTGACAAAGCGGTTGACCTCGCTCTATAGTTGGTTCGTCCCAGTTCTGCCTCTTAATTTTATGCCGCCGAAAATCCACGCGTTTTTAATTAGTGAACAACAACATCGCTTTCTCCATCCAGAGCGGGATATTAAAAAAGATATACAGGGTATATATACACAGGGACGTATTCTTGTCGGTAGGTCGAAAAGATATTCAAAAATTTCGGAGAATTTTGTCCGGCCAAATACCGGAAGCGTTGTAGGGGCGGCATTGGGTGATGAAGGAAAAGGAAGGATTATTGATAATAAAATCGGAGCATTTTTTTCAAAACCCAACATTAAAACCGTCACCGTTATCAGATTTCAGGGCGGCACGAATTCCGGACATACGGTAGAAGTAAAAAATATCCATTTAGCGCTTCATCAGATTCCATGCGGGATTATGTATAAACATACGACATGTATCATGGACCGCGGGATGACGATAAGCCCTGTTGATTTAATAGATGAAATACATACAGTTGAGCGAATCGCAGGATCACTCAATGGCAAGTTATTCTTGTCACCGGATGCGGTACTGGATACCGATTTGGATCGCGCTGAGGAATTTCTTAACAGGATACGACAGGGAAAAGCCGGAGGGGGAACAGGAAGGGGCATCGGTCCTTCGTATGCACACCATTATGACCGTTTGGGGTTTCATGTATCCGATCTTATGGGTGATAGTTGGAAAGAAAAACTGTCAGTTCAGTATGAACGATATCATCGGGAATTTGCGCTATATGGTTTGATGCTTTCTACCATCGACTGTGGTGCGGATTTTAAAAAAAATAAACTCATGAAAAAGGGACGGAAGCGTCCGGTTGGTTCGAAAGAAACATTTTTACGCCGCTTAGCTGGTGCTCGAAAAGAATTGTGTGCCCGGCAGATGGTACGAAATATATTTCCCATGCACAAAAAAATCTACGAAGATCCCTCGTGTGCGGTGTTATTTGAGGGTGCTCAAGCGCTCGGTCTTCACCCGTGGCTGGGTACAATTCCTGATATTACAGCATCGGATACATCCACCTTTGGAGTGCAACCAGGTACCGGATTTTGGAAGGCGCAGGATATAGAGGAGCGCATCGGTGTATTTAAAATTCCGTATACGTCCAGTGTCGGCGCGCGGCATATGCCGACGGAGGCAACAAATGATTGGGCTGGGCGCGTGCGGGATGAAGCACATGAGTATGGTACGACGACCGGGCGCCCCCGGGATATTCTGTATCTAGACCTCGCGATGCTTGGGTACAACATCAGAATGTCAGGAATAGAATTGCTTGCCGGAACACATCTGGATATTGCATGGGAAGACATTCCCATAAAAGTTTGTACACATTATGTAGACAAACAAGGGGACTATGTTCCGTATCAGCCGGGACTTGTATATCTTGCCGATGTTATTCCTCAGTATGTCGAGTTGCCGGGCTGGAGTGGGAATGAAGTACGACGCGCACGTTCATTTAAACAATTGCCGGTAAACGCCAAGAAATTTTTAGCATTTATTCAGCGACGGCTTGCGACACCTATCATTGTGGTTACCACGGGACCAGCAAGGGAAAATTATCTAGAAATTTCTTCATTCTAATATAAAGGAATTATCGAAGATCGCGTTTATTTTCCGTAGCCCCTGCACCGGTCACGATAATGAATTGCCCTTTCTTTTGCATTTCAGCGATGGTGTGAGCTCCGACGTAGCTCATGCTGGACCGAAGCCCGCCATCGAAACTTGATATTATTTTTTTCACCGTCCCTTTGTATGGTGTTGCGATAGCCCTTCCCTCCGGGGTATATTGATCGCCATTTGTCGTAGTCCCGCCGAGGCTTTTTCTTTTTTGAAATGCACTTGCTGACGCCATGCCTTGGACTAATTTTTTGAGAACCCCATTCTCAAGCATCGGTTCGCCCGGACTTTCTTTAGTGCCAGCAAATAAACTCCCAACCATAACCGAACTTGCCCCGGCGACGATCGCTTTGGGTAAATCGCCCAGTTCCCGTATACCACCGTCGGCGATGATAGGGATTGGGTTTCGTTTCTTTGCAAGTGCAAGAGTAGCTTCCATAATCGCAGTTATTTGCGGTATACCGACACCCGCGACATTGCGTGTTTCGCACACAAATCCCGGTCCGACGCCGACTTTTACTCCGTCGGCACCATTGTCGGAGATATATCGAACGCCTTCTGCGGTTGCCACGTTTCCTGCAATGATCGGAACGGAAATTTTTTCCTTTGTTTTTAGATGATGCAGCATTTCTGATGTATAGGTGAGTCCTCCGTGAGCAATATCCAGTACCAACACGTCAACTCCAGCGTCAACGAGCATATGTGCACGTTTGACGTCTTGGCTTTGGACACCAATTGCTCCTCCCACCATAAGCCGCCCCTTTTTATCAAACGAAGCTTGTGGGTATTTCGTTTTGTATGAGAAATCTTTTAAGGTATAGACGCCGACAAGCCGTCCTTGACGATCAACGACGGGGATTTTTTGAATTCTGTGCGTCTCCATGACTTCGATAGCTTTTTGCGGATCGGTTCCTTTTGGAACGGTGATGATGCGATTTCTTGGGGTCATGACACGAGAAATGGGAGCGTTGGGGGGAGCGGCGAGATAGTCACGGGGAGTAGTAATGCCGACAAAGGCGCCGTCAAAACTTATTCCGGAATAGATGATGACGTATCCGCGATTTCGCATTTTTTGCAGGGCAACCACTTCAGCAATGGTGGTGTTAGCGGACACAACCGGTGGGTCATCTTCGATGATGCGAACGAGATCTTTGACGATTTTGACTTGATAGGCCTGTTCGTCGGGAGTCATGAAACGATGAATTATTCCCAAACCCCCATACAGCGCCATTGTCGTGGCCATGCGGTGTTCGGTAACGGTATCCATGTTGGCAGAAATGATAGGCAGTTTTATCGGTGGAAGTCCACGAGCGATGACAGTGGAAGTATCAAGCTGGTCGCTGTGGCGGGAGCGGATATCGGAAAGACCAGGGCGTATCAACACGTCGGAATATGCGAGTCCCTGTCCAGTGATTTTGGGTACCATATGTTCATTACTCCCATTCCATAGTGGCAGGAGGTTTGGTGGTTATATCATAAACAACGCGAGAGATGTTTGGCACTTCATTGACGATACGTGAGGACATTTTCCCCAAGACGTCATAGGGGATATGCGCCCAACGGCTGGTCATAATATCTTTTGATTCATATGCGCGGATAGCGATAACTTCGGCAAATGTCCGCTCATCTCCTTTTACTGCCGTGCTATAGGCGCCGGTCATGATGGCAAAGCATTGAAAAACTTTGTCGTAAAGATTAGCTTGTTTCATTTCTTCGATGACGATTTTATCTGCGATATTCACTTGTTTAAGTCGCTCTTCGGTAACTTCTCCGCGGATGCGGACTGCGTACCCGGGGCCGGGAAACGGCTGTTGGGTGACGATATCTTCAGGAAGCCCTGCAAGTCGTCCGAGTTCCCTCACTTCATCTTTATAATAGTTCCGCATGGGTTCGAGAAGTTGAAAGTTTAATTCCTCAGGAAGTCCGCCGACATTGTGGTGTGATTTAATTTTTGATGCGTGTTTGCTGCCTTTGGATTCTATGACGTCCGAGTAAATTGTTCCCTGCGCGAGGAAAATGGCATTTGTATGTTTTTTTGCTTCTTCGCTGAAGATATCAATATACAGTTTACCGATGGTTTTCCGTTTTTCTTCCGGGTCAATGATACCTTTGAGCGCTGCGAGGTATCGTTTTCTGGCATCAATGATAACGAGATTGGCATGGATTAATTTGGTAAAAATATACTTCACCCGTGTGTCGGTTTCTGGTCGCATAAGCCCGCTGTCGACGTAGACGGGGATAAGGCTTTTGCCAATTGCTTTGCCGATCAGAAATGCCGTTACCGTTGAATCAACGCCGCCTGATACTGCACAAATTACCTTTTTATTTCCTACCGTTTGTTGTATAGATGTGATGATGCTATCTGGATCAAGTGCTAAAGGGACAAGCGTTTCATGGCAGACGCCGATTGCGAAGTTTTTCAGAAGTTCTAATCCGTATTGGGTATGATCTGCTTCCGGATGAAATTGAATGCCATACATTTTTTTCTTTTCATTCTGCGCGGCGGTGAATTTTACGCGCGGCGTTGACCCGATATTTTCAAATCCCGGTGGGAGCTTGGTGACCGTATCTCCATGGGATACGATGACGGAAAAAGTTTTTTCTGGCAAAGAAAAAATACCGGTTGGGTGGGTGACATGGAGTGTCTGCGGCCCGAATTCTTTTCGCGCCCCCTCGGGGGTTTTGGCGCCTTCCACTCGGCCGTCTAACAGTTTCGCCATTAGTTGCCAGCCGTAACAAATTCCTAAAATGGGAATACCCAGGTCAAAGATTTTTTTGGAAACTGTCGGAGACCCTTCGACATTTACAAACGCTGGTCCGCCGGAAAGAATAATCCCTTTTGGTTGTTTATCTTCGATATCTCTGAGTGCGTCTTCGGGATTGACGTAGGAAACCGCGACTCCGATTTGGCGCAACCTGCGGCCGATGAGGTGGGCGGTCTGCGATCCAAAATCAACAACGATAATCATAGGCGCTACTCTTTTACTGTAACACTGTCTCCCTTACCGATTTTTTCTACGCGTACACAGGAAAATACTTTTATACCAAGTGACGATACATACTCTAAACCACCTTGGAATATTTTGTCAAAGAGTACGGCAAATCCAGCCACTTCGACGCCCCGTTTTTGCAGCCCGCTGACGATGTGATACCCGGTTTCACCGGTAGCGCACACATCATCGAGGAGTAGTACGCGGTCGCCTTTTTGGACAAACGATAAATTGATGCCGGAAAAAACAGTCAAATAATCTCCGCTCGTGGTAAACGATCGCACTTCTTCGCGGTACACATCTTTCCAAGTGGTTGGGATATTTTGATCTTTGCGTGAACTATGGAGGCGGACTTTGTGGTCAAGCTCAAGTGCGACAGCAGTTGCCAGGTAATTGCCCGAATGGGGGATGCCGTGCACGATGTCTATGTGGTCGTTTTTAAATTCGTTGCTAATGACGATAGCCGCCGCATGCAATACTTCCGGTTTCATGCGCAAATTAAATGAGGAAACAGATATGTAGCCGCGGTCAGAATTTAAGACTTTTGCATCACGCAAAAACTCTTCTCGGAGGTAGGCAAGCTCTGAAGAAATATTCATGAGCCTCATGCTTAAGTATAGAGCATCACAGTGTTGATATCAACCTGCACTGTTTGCTTGTTCGCTATTCCCGTTTGGAGAATGAATCGGTAAACAAATAATATCACCCGGATTTAATAATCCTGACCCAGCGGTGAATGCATCTATTACTCTTGTTGTTCCGTTCCATCCCCAAAGTTGAACGCGATAGAACTGATCTTGATTAAATCCTATTGGGTTGCTTTCTAATACTGTAGCTACCATAGCGCCATTTATAACTGCTTCCGCGAGGTTCTCTCCCGCATTCTGAATGTTTCGCTCTTGTGCTCCTCGGCCGAGCGTACGATAAGAAAATGTGTCAGTTTCAGGGTTATAGAGTCCGGTTATTGTCACAGGAGTAGGTTCACTTTCGGGCCCACAAAGTCTTTTTTGAATGCGTATGGTCGCTGGTATTCCATCACTCATAATACCTCCTATGCGCCGAAATAAATTCATTACAAGTATAAGCCACAAAAAATAGGGCGCGAATTGAGCCCTACAAGAGCGTTATACACAAAACAAGAGGATTCGTCAACTGGGAGCTATTTTATGTAGAATTTTTTGACGAAGGAAATTTGTTCTTTTGTGAAGTGAAGGTTCTCCAGAAATTTTATAATTTCTTTATCTGACTTTCCCTCTTTGCGCATACTGTTAAATATATTCATCACCATTTCCGTAGGTTCATAGGGGAATGAGATCCACGCAGAGGTTGTTTGGGCAAAATAGTTTGGTTTGTAGATTGAGTGCGGTTTGTAATACAACGTCAGGGTATAAATTTTTTTCGGTGTAAACATCTTCAGATACTCAATTGCCCGGACCATCGTGGTTCCCCGGTCAGCGACATCATCCACGAGGAGCACCCGTTTTCCATCAAGTGGTGTTGCCAGGGGTTTGGTGATTCTCACTTCTCCCTGTTTCTGGATGTCGGTATAACTTTGGATCGTAAATGTGGAGATAGGAACACGCAGTAGATCAGTCAATAAATGACCAAGGGTTAACCCGCCACGGGAAATCGCAACGATTTCGTCGATATGTAACTTGTCAGAAAGAATTTTTTTAGCAAGAGATCGGGCAAGCGAATGATACTCATCCCATGAAGGCAGGAGGTAGTCAATTGCCATACCAGGTAGTGAAATTTCGACCTTTGTGAATCTATCGAATTTTCAATCTCCTTTGATAATTAACGTTTTCTTTGTGTACCAGCAGTAAGAAAATCTATCCCGCCGATGAGGCGGGATGTCGAAATTCTACTACTTGGCATAGCCTATTTTGTGACAGTCGGGCAGACTTGTCAACACCCTTTTTGCCCCAAGCTATAGTTGGATGTATAATACCGGCAAATGGCCATAGAACGCCTTTCGCACACAATTAAGAATGCTCTTTTAGCAAGAAGAACAGTTCCAATAGGACAACCTGCAGCAGGAGAATCGTTGATTCTTCCACAAGAAGATGAATCTCTGGAAAGGCGTTTATCACTCCTTGCAGAAGATAATCCAATGGCTCAATTAAGGTGGGGTATTGTACACAGACCAAATTTTGATGAGAGATCGGAATTGGGCCACGCTGGGCTGCTTATCAATTTTATAGAAAGTGATGTTATCGGACACCTAGACGAAGATGAACGCATCAAAACGTTTGAAAGAGAGAGGGTTTATGCTCACGCTTACGATGGTTTAGTTACACATACTTACCCTCAAGGCTATTTTAAAATATCTGACGTTCCGCCATTATCCTTTATAAAGGTATTATCCGACAGATTGGCAGCATTGCCAGCTCCCATTAGAGATCAACTAAATCCAAATATATTAGAGTCAGCTTCCCAATCCTTCGCTGATTTACCAGAAGTAGTCGGTAATATAAAATTTCCACACCGTCATCACCGCTTTGTCGAGTTGTCACCATATTCAGCCTTGGATGTGGCCTTTGCAGGTGACTGGGAATATAACAAGGATATGACTAACGTTCCTATTGATCGATATCGAATTGATATGATTATGCGAGATCCAGGAGAAAAAATAGCTCTAACATTATCAGCAAGATACCGTGCAGAGCGGATAAAAAGAACTAGCGAAGGTTTAGAACCAGTTAATTTGAAAAGATGGGTAACTAATGAAGATCCACGTGTAGAGTCAAATGAGTTTGTTCTAGGTCGTCTTAGGTCTAAAGACCGGGATGAAGTTGCTGTTGTCACAAATAGACTATTAGAGTATGGATATACTGCTAGGACGTTAGAGGATGGTAGCGTATTATTTATTTTTGGTGATGATTATTCTATTCAGTTTAGGGAACGAAAGGGAGAAGATTCCGAAAGCAATAAAAAAACTGGATATGAGCCAGTAGTTATTCTGAGCGAGGGGTATCAAGCTACAAGGAGTGAAGAAAGGGAGGTATTAGTAAGCACATCAGTTCAGGAGTTTGTTGAGAGAAGAATTAACAGTGCCACAAAAGATAAGCCATTTTCTTTTAATTTGGATGAGTGGGAACTCCGTAGGGATATCTGGCATTTGGCTGCCGGGCTTCATATCGATGAAAATGAAATGAGTTTGATGGTAGAGGCAAAATTTGTCAGTATGCAACCTCCAGAACTTCAGCCAATAGTAGTTGATGGTCACCACATTTTTCATGGAGACAGCCTAATAATTTATGATGAAAAAACTGATTACATTTGGCAGGGTACCCTTCAAGATGATGAGAATGATGTCCCCAAAGGGTATAAGGTTTCCGTGTGGGGAGCAAGGAAGTTACGAAACAACTAGTTTAGTACTATCTCGCAGTAGGTTATAGTTTGAACACTGAGCGATATTTTTGTAGTAAACCCATAAATCCCTGTCCAGACAATTTCTATTGATCTCGCATCTGAACCTTGTCGAAGGGTTTATACCTCTTTATAATAGGGGGACATGGATACTCCCCAGAAATTGAAATACAGCAGTATCGCCATTTCCGGTCCTCCTGGAGCCGGGCGGTCGACGCTGCTTCGCAACCTTAAGCCACTTGTTGAATCCTGGGGATGGGAGACGTTTTCGGGAGGGGACTGGGCGCGGAAATATGCCATAGAAGCGGGGGCCCACAAGCTAGACGATAAAACGCATCATAAAGCGACGGATTATGACGATGAGATAGATCATCAAATAGACACTGCGATGCGGGAGAAATTATCACGCCCCACGACGCATGTGGCACTAGAATCGTGGATCGCCGGATGGAATATGCGGGGACTATCCCATGTATTGAAAGTGCTTTTGCTGTGCGATGATTCACTTCGGATTGACCGGCTGGTCAATCGAGACAACTTGAGCGTTGAAGAGGCAAAGCAGCATATTAAAGAACGGGAGGAAGCAAATTTTGCTAAATGGAAAAGGATGTATGCGGTGACGGATTTTTGGGATCCGAAATATTACGATTTAGTCATCAATACCTATTCAAACGGTCCGAAACAGACGTTGGATTTAGTGCTCCAGGCGATTGGGTACTACGCGGTAAACGGGCAAAAACCCCAAAGGTAAAACGTGATCTACGCTAATTTTCTGTAGTTCTTTCGAAAAAATACCCACCAACTCATTCCGATGATGTAGAAAAGATATACCGTGAGTTGCGTGGTGTGCATAGATTTGGTGATGCCGAAGATAGTTTGGATCATATGACCAAGGAAGGAAGTATCGTTTGGAAGAAAGCCAAACGTAATATCTGGTAGCTGTTTCCAAACGGTAACTACACCTGCTTCCATTAACTCTCCGAGTCCCCGCGCCAGAAGCCCAGCTGCAAAAAGAATAAGGAGTCCGCTTGTTATTCTAAACGCATGGAAAACCGGCAACCTGATAGTGGCAGAAAATAGCATAAACGATAGTGTAACACCCACGAAGAGTCCTAATCCTACCCCGCTTAAAATTTGTACAGGATTTGATGAGAGGTAGATAGTGGAGAGAAATAATACGATTTCCAGGCCTTCACGAAATACCGCGGTGAATGCGAGTATAAAGATACCGTTCTGTTCTTCTTTTTCGAGCGTTGGTCGAATTTTTTGCAACAATAATACTTTGTTATGTGCAAAATATGTATGGAGAAAAAATACCGCCCACGTCACAAAAATTGCGGAGAGCATCATAAGCATGCCTTCAATAGTCGCTTCCGTTTTGCCGGAGTAGAGTTGTTGAAGTTTGAGCCCTAATGCACTTCCCAAACCAAGGATGAGAAGGCTGGCTAGAATAGCGCTACATGTTCCCAACCATACCGTGCGAATACTTTTCGTGTGTCCTAGTTTAGCAAGAACACCCAACATTGTTGCAACGATAAGAGATGCTTCTATAACTTCACGAAGTGAAATAAGCAGAGCTGGTAGCATAGTGATATAGTTACAGCAGTGGTATTATGGTACCACATATTTGTATTCTACAATACATTTATTTTGTATGAAAAATACCAAAATTTTAGGATTTTCTTCGAACGTTTTTTTTCTTTCGCTCGTTTCATTTTTTAATGATATCGGAGGTGAGACGATTAAACGGGCAATTCCACTCTATTTAGTAAACGTGTTAAAAGTACCAGCGTCCGTCATCGGGCTTATTGAGGGT
The DNA here is from genome assembly GCA_964582845.1 of uncultured Gammaproteobacteria bacterium. Lineage (GTDB taxonomy): Bacteria > Patescibacteriota > Microgenomatia > UBA10105 > UBA927 > CAZOTW01. Next base: position 6,643 of record CAZOTW010000021.1, on the reverse strand, counting down.
GTTTCTGATGCCACGCCCCAGTTGTTTCAACCTATTTCCGGGTATATTTCCGATTTTGCCAAGAAGCGAAAACCCATAATCATCATCGGCCAACTATTACGATCGATCATGATATTGTTGTATTGGTCAACGACCTGGCCACACGTTCTTCTCCTACGGTTTTTAGACAGAAGTGGGAAAGGTATTACCGGCGCCACACGAGATGCACTCATTTCCGTATCCAGTGAAAAAGAACACGTCGGCCGGTCGTTTGGGTTAAGCCGCGCTTTGGATAACGCCGGGGCCGTTATCGGCATGGTGCTCGCGAGTATTTTAATATTTGAACTTGGAAAGAGTACCGTCCTCATGACTCATCCTCTTTTTCAACGAATCGTACTTCTTACCGTGGTACCTCTTTTTATATCGTTGGGAATTTTGACGTTTCTTGTTCACGATGTCCGAGCGACTATACAGCGCCAGTCTATAACGCTTAGTCATAAACTCGGGACCAAATATTATCTCTTCCTCTTTTTTTCTTTTCTCTTTGCTCTGGGGAGTTCATCCGATGCGTTTCTCATCTTAAAAGCACAAATGAGCGGGATTGCGTTGTGGCAGATTTTTTTGCTCCTTGCTGGATATAGTTTGGTTGCGTCTTTATCCGGGTATCGCTTGAGTAGTCTGTCTGATCGAATTGGTAGAAAAACTCTCCTCGTCGCCGGTTGGACGGTATACGGAGTCGTCTATTTTTTCTTTGCACGGAGCACGTCCCCCATGATCCTTATTCTTCTGTTTTTAACCTACGGATTGTATTACGGATTTACCGAGGGATCGGCAAAAGCGCTTGTGTCTGATATCGTTTCTGAAGAACGCCGCGGGACGGCGTATGGTATATACAATATGGTTGTGGGTTTTACGATGCTGCCAGCGTCTCTTATTGCTGGGTATCTTTGGCAGACATTCGCCCCATCGACTGCATTGTATTTCGGAAGTGCTATGGCATTAGTTGCGACATTAGGGTTATTCTTCATTCTATGATTCCAACAGAAGATCAGGTAAAAGCATTGTGGGATAAGTATCACTTGCCCCAAATTAAACGTCTTCATGCTTCGTTGGTAGCTCGCGTTGCCATATTTTTGGCAACAAAACTTCAGGAAGCAGGAAGTGAATATCATATTAATGAACCACTCCTTCGTGCAGCCGCACTTCTTCATGACATCGATAAGTCTATTCCTCCTCTTGGCGGTGAAAAGCATCCGGATACCGCAGTACGCGTCCTAATGGAAGGGAAGATGGATGAAGTGGCAACTGTTGTTAAGACACATCCGCTGCATGCAATAGTGGACGAGGCAATTGCGCCCAAAAGCTGGGAGGAAAAACTACTATATTTGGCTGATAAGATGGTGAAATATGAGATTATTACGGTGGATAAACGATTTGCTTTGTGGAACGATGAGCACTTACCTAAAGAAGCACAAGCTGTTTTGGATGCCTGCTACCCTCGGGTAAAAGCATTGGAAAAAGAAATTTTTGATATCATCCATGTGGCTCCGGAAGAAGTCGGCAAGATGGTGGAGATGACAAAGCTTGCATGAGTGGGGTATACTTACCTACAAAGGAGAATACCCTATGTCAAATATATCCCGTTCTATTTTTTCTTTCGTTTTAGTTAGTTCTCTTCTTATGATTCCAGCGGGCGTGATGGCAACTACCACAGCAGCGACGAAATCAGCGATGGAAAAAACTGATGTAATGGCAACGACAGCAACACAATTAAAAGAAGATGCGGCAATGGAAAAGGTAGAATATACACTTCCTTACCCCGGTATTTTACAGGATAATCCCTTATATTTTTTGAAAAATATAAGGGATCGGATTATGGACATGCTTATTTCAGATCCGGTCCATAAAGCAGAATTTTATATTCTGCAAACGGACAAGCATTTAAGTGCAGGGATGATGCTTAGCACTCAAGGGAAAACAGTGCTTAGTGAATCTGTGATTGCAAGTGGTGAGAAATACATGGAAAATGCGGTAAATGGACTTAAGACATATAAAAATCAAGGGAAAAAGGTACCGCCATATCTTGTTGATCGTTTGACTCAGTCAACGGCTAAGCACAATGAAGTGCTTGAAGAAATGGTTGCTAAGGCTGCCGAAGCAGAAAAGTCCGGGCTTTCGAACTCTTTGGCCTTGGTGCAAAAACTGCAAGGGGAGATCACGAACTTGAAGTGAGCGAGGCGAAATCCCTGGGGTAAAAAAGTATTCAACAATTCGTAGTTTTGCTTTAGATGTGGAAAGAAACACAGGGACACGTTTTGTGTGTTGGTTTGAGTGTTGAATGATTTTTTACCTGAAAAAAAACTGAAAATTCCCGTACTTTTTCCTCAAAAAAATCCTCGAGGCTAGAAAAACGCGTTGAATGTTTTTGATATAGATGTTGCCAGTTGACGGAGTTTTTTTAGTGTCTTAGTATGTTTTTAGGCCCAACATATAGCGTTTCAGATTTCACACTTGAAAGTGGTCCAGATGGGTTTTTTGTACGAAAACAAGGGCGAAAGCTGGTGAGAAACTATATTATTAATGAAAAAGGAAAGAGATGAAGTGTCCATATTGCAATCACGAAAACACAGATGTTATAGAGACACGAGATAGCGAAGATTTGTCGGTGACACGGAGAAGACGGAATTGTCCGAAGTGCGAAAAACGGTTTACAACATACGAACGGGTAGAAAATGTTCCTTTGACGGTTATAAAAAAAGATGAGAGACGGGAAAGCTTTGATAGGGAAAAACTAAAGCGCGGTATTTGGCGAGCAAGCGGAAAAACAACGATTAAAGCAGAAGACGTAGATCGCATCGTCGACGAGGTTGAACGGGAGCTGATCGGAGGAGAGAGCACAGAGGTGGTAAGTAAGCGGATTGGAGAGTTGGTGGCCAAGCGGTTAAAGAAATTAGACAAAATAGCCTATATCCGATTTGCAAGCGTTTTTCGGCAGTTTGTGGATATAGAGGATTTTGAGCGGGAAGTGAAAAAGCTGTTATAAAAATTATAAACGTGATAACCATTATATAAAAATTCATGGAACTTACAGGAATAAGGCAAAGTGTATTTCTCGATCGGTATGCCCTTAAAGACGAGTCCGGCACACCCATAGAAAAGACTCCGGAAGAAATGTGGCGGCGGGTGGCTCATGCTATTGCGCAAGTAGAGCCCAAAAAACAGCAGGCCTATTGGGAAGAAAAATTTTTAGGCGCCATGCAGAATTTTACCTTCGTTCCCGGAGGACGGATCCTCTCCGGTGCCGGCACAGGGTATAAAGTCACCTATTACAATTGTTTTGTCATTCCAAGTCCTCATGACTCCCGTGGTGGCATTCTAAAGACGCTATCGCAAATGGTGGAGATTATGTCCCGCGGAGGCGGAGTTGGTATCAATCTTTCCAGTCTTCGTCCGCGCGGTTCGCGGGTAACAAAAGTAAATGGATTTTCCTCCGGTCCATGCAACTGGGCGGAACTTTTTTCAGTCGCTACCCGTGACATTATTCAACAGGGTGGCAGCAGGAGAGGTGCCCTCATGCTTATGTTGTGGGATTGGCATCCGGATATAGAGGAGTTTATCACCGTCAAGCAGGACCTAAGCCGCATCAATGGTGCGAATCTCTCCGTATGTATTTCTGATAAGTTTATGGAAGCGGTGAAAAACGATGCGGATTGGGATCTCACTTTTCCTGACCGAACTGATCCCGAGTATGACACGAAGTGGGATGGATATTTGCCGAATTGGATCGCAATGGGGAAAAAAGTAGTGGTCCACAAAACCATTAAAGCGCGTGAATTGTGGGATCTTATCGCTCAGGCAGCATGGCGCAGCGCTGAACCGGGAGTGGTTTTCATGGAGCGATACAACAAGTGGTTTAACAACTATTATTTTGAATACATCAACTGCGTGAACCCTTGTGGTGAAGAAGGATTACCCAATTGGGGTGTATGTAATTTATGCGCCATCAACGTAGCGGCGCTTGTGAACGATAAAGGGGAGATGGATTATGCGCGACTGGCCGAGATAGCAAAAATTGGCGTGCGTTTTCAGGATGACGTCGTTGATGCCGATTTTTACGTCTTTGATGAGATTCGGAAAGTACAGCAAAAAGGGGAACGCCGGATTGGGTTGGGGACCATGGGGATCGGAGACGCGCTTATTAAAATGAAACTTCGCTATGGATCGCCCGATAGTTTGCCGGTTATCGATAAAATCTACCGCACGATTCGAGATGCAGCCTATGAAGCATCGGTAGACATAGCAGCGGAGAAAGGACCGTTTCCAAAGATAAACATTAAAAAGCATTTGGAGGGATATTTTGTCAAACAGTTGCCGGAGGAGACCAGAAAGAAGATGAAAAAGCACGGGGTGCGAAACAGCGTCGTATTACAGCAAGCTCCCACAGGAACAACATCACTTCTTTCTGGTGTGAGTAGCGGTATTGAACCGGTATATGAGTTTGAGTTTATACGGCGCGACCGGTTAGGGGAGCACACGCTTCGCCAC
>CAZOTW010000021.1:0-2109 GCA_964582845.1 uncultured Gammaproteobacteria bacterium | reverse complement strand
TTTGAATTTATACGGAAATCACGGTTGGGTGAACATATACTGCGCAATCCATTGTATGAAGCATGGTATGAAGAATTTAAAAAAACCAATGGCCGTGAACCCACCAAAGTTGATCGTCCAGCATATTTTGTATCCGCTAATGACCTAACACCCGAAGATCATGTGTATGTGCAGGCGGCGATACAGAAATATGTGGATGCATCCATAAGTAAAACGGTGAATGCACCCAATACTCATACTGTCGAAGATGTGAAACGGTTATATTCCCTTGCCTACGAACAAGGGTGCAAAGGAATTACGTATATGCGTGAAGGAAGTCGGGTGGGAGTTTTGAGTAGGAAAGAAGAGCCCAAAAAGGAAGAAGCACCCAAGCCGCCAGTCCAGCCAGTCCTTCCGGAAGTAAAACCGCGTCCGATGGTCGTCCAAGGATCGACCTATCAGGTGGAGACACCCGTTGGACAGGCATACGTGACCATTAATACTAATGGTGGCAATAAGCCGCTTGAGATGTTTATCAATGTCGGTAAAGCAGGAAGCGACGTAACGGCAATGGCTGAGGCGATGGGGAGACTTATTTCTCTCATTCTTCGCATATCATCGCCGATATCGCCCATAGAACGCGCACATAAAATAGCCGCAGAACTCATCGGAATCGGCGGAGCCAGATCATTAGGGTTTGGGGAAAATAGGGTGCGGAGTCTCCCTGACGCAGTGGCGAAAGTTATCGACAGGCATTTCGGATTTTTCTCAAAACACAGACTGGAAAACGCGGTACCGGCTAACGCGACGGTTCATGCAGATAGTAAACCGGCAGAGGGTGGTAATGGAAACGGTCAAGCAGTTCATGTCCAGCCGCCCGCTGTTGAACCGGCAGAGAAACCTTTGACAATTCCCGTCCAACAGATGCTTCTTACGGAACGCAGAATGGTTACCGTAGACCTTTGCCCCGGTTGCGGGGAGGCAAGCCTCGTTTTTGAAGAAGGCTGCAAAAAATGCTACAGCTGCGGTTATTCAGAATGTTAATAAACAAATAAACAAATCTACAAATTACAAATAAATGATTTAATGATTAAATCTTTATAATAATTTTCTTCATTCATTTGCAGATTTGTCATTTGCAGATTTGTAGATTATGAGCATATACACTCGTACCGGTGATACCGGCACGACCGCTTTGTTTGGCGGTAAACGCGTTTTGAAATGCGAAGAACTGGTTGACGTGTATGGTTCTATCGATGAATTAAATAGTTGGGTAGGACACATTGCGTCTCAACTCGACGTAACAGAGGTGAAAACGTTTCTTCATCTGATTCAATCTGATTTATTCACTATAGGAAGCATCCTTGCAGGATGGAAAGGGAGTTTAAGTGCGCTTGATGGTCGGATAAAGGAGATGGAAGCACGCATTGACGTGATGGAAAAAGATTTACCGGAACTCACAAATTTTATTCTTCCCGGTGGTACGCCTCTTGGAGCGCATACTCATATTACGCGAAGTATCTGTCGAAGAGTAGAGCGGCAGGTTGTAAAATTAGCAACACAAGCAAGTGGAGTAACACAGCACATACAAAACAAAGATATGAAAATAATTATTAAATATTTAAACCGATTATCCGACTTGTTTTTTATGCTCGCGCGGTTTATAAATAAAAACGCGAATATTGAGGAAGTGACTTGGAAAGGAATAATAAAGTAAGGGCAAGAGGAATCCCGTGTGAATCGGGAACTGTGCCGCAACCGTGAGTGAACGTAAATTCCGATGGAATCGGAACACGTTCCAAGCCGGGAACTCTCCCTTGCTACATCCTAAAAATTTTGCTGAAATCCTAAAGATTTCAAAAGGCTTCGCCTTTGCAAAATTTTCAGGAAAATCCCGAGCAGGAGCATATGAACTATAAGAAACTTCTTGTTGGCTTCATCATAGTGTTCACGGTGTTTATCGTTTGGGACACGTTCCACCAGCCGCCGAAAAGAACCCCGGCAAGGCGCAGGAAGAGCTGAAGAAAGCCATCCCGGAGATCGATCGCTGCGCCGGCAAGGCCGTGCTCCCGAAGAAGCGCGCGTCCCGCACCATCTCCCGCCTCTCTACGGCCGTCAACGCGCTCAAGG
>CAZOTW010000020.1:14576-18946 GCA_964582845.1 uncultured Gammaproteobacteria bacterium | reverse complement strand
ATCAAACATGACAATTTTATTCGCACTACCAATCCGGAACATGAAAAATATGTTCAGGAATTTGTGCAAAAATTAAATGATTTAGGTGAAGTTTATAAAGACCGTTATGAAGGTTTATATTGCGTCGGCTGCGAGGCATTTTATACTGCCGATGAATTGAACGAAAACGGCGAATGTTTCGAGCACCCCGGCAAAAAACTGGACAAAGTGAAGGAAGAAAATTATTTCTTCCGGCTTTCCAAATATCAAGAACAACTCATCAAGCTTATTACTGACGACACAATCAAAATCGTTCCCGATTTCCGGAAAAATGAAGTAGTATCATTTTTGAGACAACCCCTTCGCGATATAAGCGTGTCGCGCAGTAACGCGCGGGCCAAAAACTGGGGTGTACCGGTTCCGGATGATCCGTCGCAGCGCATCTACGTATGGTTTGACGCTCTCAATATTTACCAAAGTGGTGTGGGGTTTGGTTGGGATGATGAGTTGTATAAGAAATGGTGGCCGGCGGATGTGCATGTGATCGGTAAAGGAATTACGCGATTCCACGCTATCTATTGGCCGGCATTTTTGCTCTCTGCGGGACTGGCGCTTCCAAAAAGTATTTTTGTGCACGGATATTTTACGGTAAACGGCCAAAAAATGAGTAAAACCATCGGCAACGTCATTGATCCGTTTGAAATGATCAAAAAATACGGCGCCGACGCAGTCCGCTATTACCTTCTTCGCGAAATTCCGCCTACCAGCGACGGCGATTTCTCGGAACGGAGATTTAAGGAATTGTATAATGCAGATCTTGCTAATGGATTAGGCAATTTAGTTGCCCGTGTTGCAAAATTATGCGAGCAAGCATCCACTCAGGTTTCCCAACATAAAAGCAAACCCAACCAAACACTACAAAAATATTCTCTCATTGAAAAGCAATTGAATGAATACCATTTTGACGAATATATCAAATCAATATGGCAGCACCTGCACAACGCCGACGAATCGCTCGACACTGAAAAACCATGGCAATACAAATCTGAAATTGAAAAGAAAAAACCTGGTTACTTATCAACGCTCGTAAATTCTATAAGGGAAATTGCCGAATTACTGTCTCCAATTCTCCCTGAAACTTCCCAAAAAATTCTTGACCAATTCAAAGGCCCGACGATTACATCCCAACCACCCTTATTTCCGAGAATAACATAATCAATTTCCAATTCACAATTTACAATTTTCATTGAATTTTCAAATAAAAAATTTTTAAACACCTGAGAATTTGAAAATTGAAAATTAAAAATTGAAAATTATGTATATTGATACCCACTGTCATTTATCTTTTGAAAAGTACGACGACGACCGCGCGATGGTCGTAGGGAACGCGAAAAAAGTCGGAGTGAAGCAGATGATTTGCGTGGGTGTGGATAAGTTATCCTCAAAACTCGCGACCGAACTAGCTCAAAAATATCCCGGAGTCATCTTTGCCAGCATTGGCTTTCACCCCTACGAAGCAAGTCATAATCATGATCTCAATGTACTTGAACAATTAATCAAGGCTAATAATGGATCCCCGATCCCTTCCAGGGTAAACAGGTCGGGGATGACAATAAAACCGATCGTCGCCATCGGCGAATGCGGACTGGATTACCATCTGTTTAAGGGCGAAGCTGCAGCCGGAAAGAAACAAGAGCAGAGGCTACTTTTTGAAGAACAGTTACGCTTAGCCGCCAAGCACAATCTTCCGGTTATTATGCATGTCCGGGATGCCTACGAGGATTTTTTTTCCGTTATTGATACCCAACCGAACCTCCCCCGCGGGGTTATTCATTGCTTCTCCGGCGGACTACAGGAACTACGCGAGGCACAAAGGCGGAAACTCTATGTCGGAATCGATGGGAACGTCACGTATTCAAAGCAATTGGGGCTTATTGTGCCCCACATCCCCATCGACATGATTCTTTTGGAAACAGATGCCCCATTTCTTACTCCGATCCCCCATAGGGGTAAGCGCAATGAACCAAAATATATTCCGCTCATCGCTCAAAAAATCGCCCAGCTCCACGCGACTTCTGTTGATGTCATAGAAAAACAAACAACCCATAATGCCCAAACGCTCTTTGATCGCCTCCCATTGAAAAGCGATATTCCCGTTTCTCAATGAGTTCATGATATAATTACTTGATAATACTGTAGACAATTTAGCCCGACGGTATGCGCCAATTTTTAAACCTCTACGAACGCCGCACGATACGCATTTTGGAAATCGCTATTGCCAGTTTATCCTGGATTCTTATCACGATGCCTTTGTGGCTGTCTTTTTGGCATCCGGCTCTCGTTGCATACCTCATCATAACGTTTGACGTATTTTGGTTTTATAAGTCTTTCACCCTCGCTCTCCATGCGATCCAATCATTCGTCACCATGAATGCGCATGTCAAAATTAATTGGCTTCTGTTTGCCAAAGACTTTCCTCATTTTCATGATGTCTATCATGTCGTTATTATTCCTGAATATCACGAACCTCTTCATATTTTGCGTCGAACGCTTGATAACCTGGCTAAACAGGACTTTCCAAAAGAACGGATTATCATCGTTCTTGCTACCGAGGCTAAGGATCCGGATTCCCGTTCTACTAGTGATCTGTTAAAAAAAGAATACAGCCACTTCTTTGGGCGGTTCTTCGTCACCTATCACACGTTGCAACCCGGGGAAACTGCCGGAAAATCATCCAACATGGCGTGGGCGGCAAAAAAAGTCGTTTCTCAACTCAAAATCTGGCATATCCCTTTGGATTACGTCACCGTGACATCATGTGACGCAGATGCCCTCCTCCACCCGAAGTATTATTCGTGCCTTACGTACACATTTCTCTCCGATAAAAACAGGTACTATCACTTTTACCAAGGGGCTATCCTTTTTTATAACAATATCTGGCGTATTCCGCTCCCCAGCCGCGTCGTCAATACGGTATTTAGCATTTCCAACTTAGCCATTCTATCTCAACGCAATAAACTCATTAATTTTTCGACGTATTCGTTGGCTCTGGCTACCGCAGTGAAAGTCGGCTATTGGGGAGTAGACGTCATCCCCGAGGACTATCACCTCTTTTTCAAGGCATATTTTGCTCTCGGTGAAAAAGTCCGCACAAAAAGTATCTTTCTCCCGATTCTCTTGGATTCCGCAGAAAGCCACGGATTCTGGCGTACTATGGTGAATCAGTATGAACAATCCAAACGATGGGCATGGGGAGTTTCTGACGTGCCGTTCGTCGTACGCAATGCGCTCCTCCACGGAGAAATCCCGTTTTTCGATCGAGCAAGACGCGTCCTGCAGCTTTTAGAACAACATGTGTTTTGGCCATCGAATTGGTTTATCCTAACGATCGGCAGCGTGATCCCCCCTCTTGTAAATCCCGCTTTTGGACGCACCGTCTTAGGGCACAATCTCTCTCAACTTTCATCGGGAATTCTCACACTTTCTATGGCGTTTTTGCTTATCCTTATCATTCTCGATTGGCGTATAAAACCACCTCGACCAAAGGAATTCACCACGTGGAAACTACCATTTTTATATATCCAATGGATCACCATCCCGATTGTGTCATTCTTCCTTTCCGCACTCCCTGGGCTTGATGCGCATACGCGGATGATATTGGGAAAACGATTGGAATATCGGGTGACGGAAAAGGTATAATAAGAGAAGCTTAGAAGCTTAGATATTTAGAAGCTTAGAGGTTTAGAGGGCTTAGTAGTTTAGCAGTTGACGTAATGCTTTCTTATGTTAAATTTTCTTATCCTTCATACGCCTCTTTTCTACTTCACGCAAAGTATTTGGAGAGATGAGGCATTTTCCATACTCCTGGCACAGCGGCCGATTTTATCATTTATCGGAAAGCTGTCCTTTGAACCGCCCCTCTACTATATACTCCTCCATTTCTGGATGAAAATCTTCGGCACAAGTGAAATCGCCACACGCACTTTGTCTCTTTTGGCATTTGCTCTTGCGACCATAGTGGTTATTCATTGGGGAGAAAAGCTTTTCAAAAAGCACTGGCTGTCATGGTACTTACCGATGTTCTTCTTTTTCAATCCGATGCTTCTCTACTATGCATTTGAGGTTCGCATGTATGGATGGTACGTCCTGTTTGCCGTCTTGTCTATGTACGCCTATATGGAAAAAAAGTGGAAACTCTATATTTTCGCGACAACCTTAGGATTTTACACCCATACCTATATGATCTTTGTTCCTTTTGTCCAGCTAGTCCATTACGCGCTGGTGAATAAAAAATTTATTCACCCCAAACATATCCGATCGCTTATCACCAACCCCATGATTCGATCACTTGCAGCCGTCGGCGTTCTGATAAGTCCGTGGATGGTAAAAAT
>CAZOTW010000020.1:9757-14525 GCA_964582845.1 uncultured Gammaproteobacteria bacterium | reverse complement strand
GCATCTTATTCGGTCGGTTTTAGGGAATATTTTTGCAGGATATGAAGGCACACCGTGGTTCCTGTGGCCAATTACTGCAGGTGTATCGCTCGTTATCCTTTCTTTGGCGGCTTTTTCCGTGTGGCGCAAACCAACCCGAACGCGCAACAGCTTCTTTGTCCTGATGATCTTTGTACCGCTAGTCATTGTCATCGGCATATCGTTTTTTAAACCGCTTTTTGTCAACCGATACGTCATACCCGTTGCGATTGGCGAATTATTTGCCATCGTATTTGCGATCGAAGCGATAAAAAACAAAACGACGCAAATGATTTTTGCGGCATCCGCGCTTGCCATCGTCCTTGTATTTAACTGTTGGTATCCTCCGTATCACGCCAAACTAAATATACGTAACACCCTGACGCAAATAAATACGTTACTGGGGAAAAATGACGTTATATTGGTGGATAGCCCGCTCGTTTTTTTCGAATCTATCTACTACAGTACTGACCCGTCACGCGTATTTCTGTACAATCCACATCGCGGCGCTTTCCCATGGTATGTCGGTGACATCATCGTATCGCCATCCCAAATTGTATTTGACCTGCCGTTATATCCCGTACGCGCTTTTCTTGTCCATGAGGACGGCACATTTAACGTCGCATACAACACATCAGTTACTTACCGACCGCAGGCAAAGAAAAAAAAGTAACATATCATGAAGCTTCTGAATCACCAAGCGCAACATTTTTCCTCCCATTGGAAAACGATGCGATCCAACTGGATCATCGGCCTGGTGAATAAATTCGTCCTTGGGTTTACCGTCCTGTCTATTCTTGCAATCCTTTGGCGATGGCACCTGTTGCCTCCGGCTATACCTCTATGGTATTCCCGTCCTTGGGGAATAGATCAATTGGCTCCTCCGATATGGCTTCTGGTTCTGCCGATTTCCAGTATCATCGTGTACCTTCTCAATCTGGTGATAGCGATCTATGTGACACATGAATACCTTATCTTCACCCAGATATTGTTTCTTTCGTCGTTTGTTATAAGTCTATTATCGTTTATTACGCTTATAAAAATTCTCTTTCTCGTCACCTAATAACCATGGATTTCGTACTTCCGTTTTTGGTAGCCGCACTTGCTTCATCCTTCGCTACACCTGTCGTCATACGACTGGCAAAGAAATTCCGTCTCGTTGATGACCCCAAAAAAAGATTTCATCCTGCCCATACACATAAAGGTATTATCCCACGCGCAGGAGGCGCCGCTATCTTTATCGGGTTTCTCGGAGCGGTATTTCTTTTTGTCCCACTGACGAAACTTACCATTGGCATGCTTTTGGGGTCAACCCTTCTTGTCGCTATCGGACTTGCGGATGATAAAAAAGATGTCAATCCGTATATCAGACTTATTACCAATGCCCTTGCGGCTCTCATTGTCATTTCAGCCGGCGCCGGCATACCGTATATCACCAACCCCCTCACGGGGGGGGTTCTCCATCTCGATACTCTCCGGGTGTCATTTAATCTCTTGGGTCCGCATTCCGTTGTGGTATTTGCGGATTTGTTTGCCTTTTTGTGGATCATGTGGACCATGAATATCGTGGGATGGTCAGCTGGTGTTGATGGGCAAATGCCGGGGTTTGTCACCATCAGCGCACTCGTTTTGGGCATCCTCTCCCTTCGATTCACCGCACAGGATCCTTCCCAGCTGTACGTTTCAATTTTAGCGTTTATTGTGGCAGGAGCTTTTTTCGGCTTTCTCCCTTGGAATTTTTACCCGCAAAAAATTATGCCTGGCTATGGCGGCAAAACGCTTGCAGGATTTCTACTGGCGCTTCTGGGTATCCTTTCCTACGGAAAGTTCGGCACGGCTCTCCTGGTTCTCGGTGTACCGACCATCGATGCCGCGTATACACTTATGAGAAGGATAGGCCGTAAACACTCTCCTGTTATAGCCGACCGGGGGCATCTCCATCACCGCCTCCTGGATATCGGATGGGGGAAACGAAGGATCGCCTTGTTTTACTGGATGGTGTCGGCTATACTGGGTGCAATCGCACTCACCGTCACGAGTCGGGAAAAACTATTTGCCCTTCTCTTGGTCGCAGTAGCAATAGGAGGATTTTTCGTATGGGTCAACTTCTTTACGCAATTCTCAGGTCAGCGCGACCCCGACAGTGGCTGAAAAACCTTGCTGTTTTTACGACCATCCTGGTCACCGGCAACGCATTCGCCATACGTCCCCTTACGATAACGATTTGGACGTTTATTGCGTTTTGTCTCCTGTCTTCATCTAATTATATTTTTAACGACGTCCTAGACGCCCCTAAAGACCGGAAACATCCCTTTAAAAAATTTCGCCCTGTGGCAAGTGGGAAGCTATCGGTACCGATAGCCATTGGTACATCAGTGCTCTTTGGCATCATGGGATTGGTGATAAGTTATTCCGTCGGACAAGCATTTTTTCTTCTGGCAATTGTATTTATCCTCCTCCAGTACACATATTCGCTTTTCCTGAAACACATCTCTGTTATCGATATTCTCACAATAACTGCAGCGTATTTCATCCGTGTCTATGCGGGAGAAGTCGCAACGGGGTATCACATCTCCGTATGGATTGCCCTGGCTGCTTTGTCGCTTGCACTATTCCTCGCTATCGGAAAGCGGCGTGCGGAGCTCACACTTCTTCAGGATTACAAAGGAATTGTGCCGCATGATACTCGAGCAAGCCTTTCTCACTATTCGGAAAAACTGCTCGACACCTATACGGCTATGTTTGCGAATTCCACATTTATCACCTATGCCTTTTACACGTTTTTGGAGCGACCAGTGAACCAAGGATTTTTCTTCCGGGGGTATACCGATTTCACCCCGGACTTACCCGGCCGGAAGTGGATGATGCTCACCATTGCTTTTGTCCTCTATGGCATCATGCGCTACATGCAGCTTATTTATGAAGGAAAAGGAGAATCACCGGAAAAAATTCTTACCTCTGACAAGCCGCTTCTGACCACCGTCATCCTCTGGGCCTTAAGCGTGTTTGTCATCATATACGGAATTGGGGGGTAAAATAGTTAGGTAGGTAACACGCCAAGTCGTCATTCTGGCAAGCGATTCGTAGAGTGTGCGTCCAGAATCCGTTTTTTGTTTTTATTAAGAGGCTCTGGACAAGCCAGAGTGACGATATATGAGATAGCTTCTAAGTAACCAACTAACTATTCTACTTTCTCCGCATATTGTGCGGATACCCAGCCGCTATTGGTTCCATCATATTCGATTTCATACCACCCATCTTTTGAGTCAACAATGGTATACTTTTCACCCGGATTCACACGAGCGGCTTCCGACGCACCGGTAGAGGCTTCCATACGAACACGTAAAAATCCCGTCGGTGTATCTTGTAGAATCACAAAAGGGCGTGGTGGATCGGCTACGGTATTTGCGGAAGAAGAAGCAGTTTTTGATGTTTTCGGTGTCGATTTTGCGGATGCTTGAGGGGAAGGCGTCGCAGAGGGACTGCTACTGGGTATCTGGCTTCCCGGAGACAGAGCAAGTTTAAGATTAGCAATAAGTCGATACCCCGGTGTTGCTTTTATTTTCAGCGTCCGTGTCAAAAAACCTAATGATGTAACGCTCACCGTATGATCACCGGGAGAGATATCCTGAATCGATAACGGAGTGACTCCTTTTGTCTGATCATCAACGAGGATTGTGGCGCCATCGGGATTGGTTGTAACGGACAGTTCAGCCTGTTGACTGGTAATTTTTTCCAGCCACACGACGTCAACCGCGGTAGATAGTTCAGATCCGCTTAAGTCTGCGTTCACGTAGGTAAGGAGATTAGACCCAACAGTTACTTTCCCCTCCCAACTCGATAGCTGGTCGGTCGTAGACTCTGGGACGAGTTTGAGCGTATATTCCCCGGCGTCTACTTTGTCTTTATACGGCGATCTCCCAATGTTTTTATTATCCAGAAATATGCTGGCAACTGGGGCACTTTCTACCTGCAGTTCGCCTTGCTTCGGGGTGCGACTACCCAGGGCCTTGACGACGAAGCCTACTCCCGTTATTAGCCCGATAAGAATGAGGACAAAAACGATTTTCCGCTTCATGTGGATTCGATCATAGCACAAAAATGCAATTTGAGGCAAACTCGCTGGCTCTCCTGTATAAACTTGACTTTATCCTATAGTTATGATATACTACTTGTTTACTCACTCCATAGGGAGTGTTTTTCGTAATTACCGCCATTATTATGATGCAATCTGTTAAAATATGGCTTTCGGTAATGCTCACCACCTCGTCCCCCGAAGGAAGCGGACTCGGAGTGTTTCTTCGAACGAAGCTCAGGAAATTTGATGTAAAACAGCTCCTTGGCGTGAACCTAGCAGGGTTTGCGTTTTTTGCAGCAATTGTGGTCCCTCAAGCGCGCACTACCCTTTCTAGCCTTGAAGTGGTCACACAGACGAAGCCGGTGGTTGTGGAAATAGCGCCCACCCAATCAAAAATCCAATGGCCCATGGCCAGCTTTGGCATTTCTCAAAGTTTTAGCATCGTCCATCCTGCCATAGATTTAACGGATCCGATAGGTACACCTGTGTATCCCATCGCAAACGGCGTCGTCACGTGGGTGCGATCGCTTCGGTTCGGGTATGGGAATCACATGTTGGTGACCCATGATAACCATGTGCAGTCACTCTATGCGCATTTATCTAAAATTCTTGTGTACGAAGGACAAGCGGTGGACAAACATACGGCACTTGGCGAAGTTGGCGCCACGGGTT
>CAZOTW010000020.1:0-9704 GCA_964582845.1 uncultured Gammaproteobacteria bacterium | reverse complement strand
CTTTTGAAATTTTGCCGGAAATTAAGTAATTATATTTTCAATGTTTCTTCTTGTTCTTCCCGCCATGGCGGCGTAGAGGTAGCAATCATTTTTAAATTCCCTTTATAGATAAATGTATTTCCCGCGGGTACAATAACCAGATCCCCTGCTTCGCATGGCTCTTTTTTTCCATTAATGATGAAATGCCCGTGTCCTTTGAGGATGTAATAAATAAAATCACACGTGTGCTCGATAATGACCGTCTCGTGACCTTTGGCGGTTTCAACCAGAAAGTACTCTGTTTTTTTCGTTAAATCGCCGATAGGAAAAATTTTGCCCTTAATGCCGGCTTTCTGAAAGGAAAAGTCTTTTGGTTCTTTTATGACGTACATGATTTATCGGATCTCCTCTTTTATCCAATCGTAATACTCCTTTGACACCTTAGCAGCTGGAATGGCGATCATGCACGGCGTATCGGAAGAATGAAGTTTCATTACTTCTTTTTCAATCGCATCAAATTTTGAGGAAATGGTTTTGACGAGCAATACAGTCTCGTTGGCTTTTTCAAGTTTCCCCGTCTTGGGCGGCCAAAAATATAAACTGCGCATGCCTTCATAGATGTTGATACACCCGCATAAACGCTTCTGTAGAAGGTGAGTACCGATCTTCGTTGCCTCTGCGGCGCTTTCGCACGTAATATACATGATAATCATATCAGTCATATAATTTCGCTTGTTTTTGAAATTCTATTTCCCCTTTATATACCTCTATCGATTTAAAGTTTACAAGCTGAATGCCCTTCATTGGAACATTGGCTAATTTATCTTTAATCGAATCGTATTGGGTATGAGAAACAATACGCGGTACTATTTTTGTTCCCCGGTCTTCCAATATCCCGCGCCCTATCCAAAAATCGACTAACGACGAATACGTTGAACCGACCGTAAGCCAATGGCCGATATTATCGCTTGATGCACCCCACGAAACAACCAAAGAAATATGATTGTCACCGACAAAATAATTCTTTCGGACCTCAAAATCTAACTCAAGAAATGCTTCATCTGTGCAGCGAGATTTTCTTATATAATCTCGGCGCTCCCTGTCTTTCAGACTTCGCAAATCCTTCTTACCATTCCACATGACATTCTGTTCAGTTCGGTGAAGAAAATATTCCTGCTTAGCCTTGGGAAGTTTTTTAAATAAGATGATTTTTTCCGCGACGCGCGTTTCAAGTTTGTCAAATACGTAACTAATATCATATTGATCCTTCGCCCGTATGTAGCGGATGGTAAAATTCTTGGGCATATATTTTTTCAATATCGCAACCAATCTTTGAAAACTCGCCGCGTACGCGTTGGATCGATCTTCAGGATAATTATTCATGGTCGGTAAAATATAATCTTCCGCTTCATATTCTAAAATGACGCCGGGGGTATATGCAGACAAAATTGGAGTTACATAATCCGACATAAAACGCAGATTAAATAGTTCTGCCCAATCAACCTCCGGATATGATGCGTTCCAATAATGTTTATATCCGCCAAAACAGATAATGAGATAAATAGGTTCCCCTTTTTCTATAGACCGCGCCACCTTTTCTTTAATATCCTGTCTTGTTTGAGGTATAAGGGGGGCTTTTCTGAATTTTCCGCTGGTGAGTCGGGAGGTAACCCAATCAGCAAGAGAAGTATTGGCGATAATTTTGTTATCCTCATCATTTAATGAATATGGTGAGAATTTCGTTACACTATCGCTTATAAAATTTTGTATTTTATTCATATTTTGGAGGCGCGGAAGGGAATCGAACCCTTGCATAGAAGTTTTGCAGACTCCCGCGTTACCTCTTCGCCACCGCGCCGAAAAAAATTTCTTTGAGCACTATCACATGTTATGTAAACCAAGCTCATATCCGTCATAATCGTTTCTCCATCCATATCGCGTGGAAGGCTTCTTCAAATCCTATCTTCTTATAAAATCCAACAACCTTGGCGTTAAATGAATTGACATCCAGCGCAATCGACTTGACACCCGTTAATTTCACACGCCGTACCGTTTCGTCTAGCAGTTTCCTCCCCACTCCTTGTTTTTGGTATGCGGGATCGATATAGAGAGTATCGCAGTAATACCACTCAATCATATACCGAGTAAAACACATACCAGCCAACGTGCCACCATCATCCGCAACCAGGAGAATATCGTTATCACGATGTTGTATCCACTTGGTCAACCCTTCCCTGCTATACCATTTGCTCTTTTCACTGGTCCATAATTCAGGCGCGCTGTTGCCCCAAGCAACAAGCGTTGGTATATCGGAAATCTTCATTTCCCGTATTGATATTGTTTTCATAGAAGCTAATGATCCAATTGAACCGATTTATCTACTTTAAATATGTCTCCGTGTCCGGGAACAATATAATCAGCTATTTTCCAAATCAAGATTCTGCTTTTTGTTTGAAGTTTTTTGTCCTGACTCCACACTTCCCATGCCTCGGATGAATCAGTAATTACCCAATCCTTATCGTACTCAAACAAATCACCGGTAATTGCCACCAGTCCTTTTTGCGTTTTTACCAACACCGTAATACTTCTGTTGTCATGTCCCGACGTATGAATAACGGTAATATTTTCATCAACTGTATATTTTTCTTTAAAAAATTCCTTAAATAAATCCCCTTCAATCACATCGTTCCCACCGATAAACGTAGCATCCGGAAACAGATTCATGTTGCCGATGTGATCCACATCGGAGTGAGTAAGAATAACGACGCCTATATCTTTCGTTGTAAGGTTTTGCTTCTTTAATTCCTTAAGAATTCTCTCTTTATCACTCGGCACTCCCAAATCGACTATACAATTCTTGTGCGATTTAATGAGCGTAATCGTCCCACATGCCCGTTGTGATGCATACCCCTCCCACCGTGCATAGCCGGGTTTAAGAACGATAACCGTTGCCTGCTTTTTCATATCGAGTGGATTATAGCAAATAGACGCTACAACGTAATAATCCAGGATACAATTGTATCGGCCGCCTCTTTTTCCTTCCCGTGAAGTTTATGAACGGCGCCGGGTACGATAACACTCTTATACTGTTTTGATGTCGCGTGCGCATCAAACACTTTTTTTATGTCCGCAATCGGCCGGTCGGCATATTCGTCGTTACCAGGCAGTAATACCAAAAGTGGAAGTTTAATTTTTGAAAAATATGTCATTTTCGGCTCCTTGTCCCCATAATCGAAAACATCCTCCGTAGATCCCGGTTCTAATAAACTAATAAACCGTTTCGGCATAATAGGGAAAAAAAGATACCCAAGCAATAACTCGTCTCCCTTCCCTTCTCTAACGAGTTTATGCATATACGCAAGATCTTTTCTCAGCTTTTCCTTGGAAATTGAAGGATTTAACCGATCGCTCATCGGGCCCGACAAAACAACGCCTACAACTCGCGGATTTTTCTGGGTCGCCGCAAAATAGCATGCCTTGTTGGCTCCGGTGCTGTGGCCAACGATTACAACTTCCGTAAATCCCTGTTCTACGAGAAACGCGATGCCCGCATCGATATCCAGAACGCTCTGTTCAAATACTTCCTGCCCTGCTCCGGCTTGGAAATACGAATATCCATTCGGCGGCGATCCGTCCATTTTCCGGATCCCGGCAATAAGATCGTGTCCCCGATTATTGAATAATGCAAACCCCCACCCTTTTTGACCGCATGCATCCGCAACGGTTTCATAGAGGTGAATATCGTTATAAAATGCAGCACTTAATCCGTGCACCCACAAACTCGCACGTTTTCCTGCTTTTTCCGGCCGAGAAAATATTCCCTGATGGACGAGTCCATCTTTCGTCGTGATTTCCGATAAATAAAAGGGTTTCATGCGGGTAGTATAGCAAAATGCTGACAAAATGTGTTTTGTGGAGACTTCTGATATAATTTTGCTGTGAATATTCACGTTCAAACACTCAATGCCGGCGGACGCCTCACTAAACTAAGACATACCATTGAGGAAGCTTCTCGGTTAGCAATTGCGCATGTTACGGAGTATATTCCGGTTGACAATGTCGATATTATTTTCTATGACCACCCGCAAAGAGCTATTGAGCATTTGGGATTCGGTGGATATTCCCTTACAGACAATCTGGTGATGATTCCGGTAAATCCCAAATTCCGTAATCTGGAAATACGTTTAAAAGAAAAATTCGTAAGGACACTATCGCATGAGTTATATCATTGCTTGCGACATTATACGTATGCCAAGAGACACACGCTTTTTGAATCACTCATGAATGAAGGACTAGCGGATCATTTCGATATTGAAATAAACAAAAGCGAACCGGAAAAATGGGATACCGCGCTTGATAAAACGCAAATAGAAGAATGGACGAACCGTGCTAAGGAAGAATTTAACAGCTATGACTACAATCATCAGGCGTGGTTTTTAGGATCAAAAATACGTAATATCCCCCATTGGACCGGTTATAGCATAGGATTTTCGATAGTTGGAAAATATTTACAAAAACATCCGGATAAAAAACCCTCACATCTTTACAACGTTGAGGCCAAAGAATTTATCGAATAACGACGATTAGAACAGAACGTTCGTGAAATTCCACATCGCGTGGCTTATCATCGAAGGCACAATCGACTTTGTTTTGGCAAACATGAAGCCGAAAACTAATCCGAGAACAAACACCTGGAGGCTATAGGTAAACGCGTCATGAAGTCCATAATGAAGGGAAAATATGACGATCGGGAGGTGGACGACGGTAAAAAGAACACTATTCATACCCGTCGCGACGACCATGTGCCACCGTTTCATGAATCGATTCATAAAATATCCCCGATAGATTGTCTCTTCGGTAAATCCGGTCGCAAGGGATACGAGCGCTGCGCGGGCTATTAATAAGATACCCAGATGCCCCGGATTAAACGTCAGCTGTGGGTTCATCCATCGCCTTGTGACCAGGGCCTCACCGACGATCAACACGCCAGCAAGTACACCGATCGCCACCTGAAATCCGATATTTTTTGTCTGTATCCCAAGTGACTGGGCGCTTTTGCGTTCCACAAATCCGACAACCAAAACAACCGGCAACAGTTGGAGTACCGGTTTTACAAAAAATTCATCCACCCAATCCGGCAATTGGAAAAAGTAGCGGTAGACGGTCCAAAGAACGAAGATGACCAGGAACACCAAAAATGGATTGGTGGATTTTTTCTTCGGAGCAGGCATAGTTAAAGTATACCATTTGGTTGTTGTTGCAACTAAATCCTTTTTCTCATACAATAGCGGTTACTTTTGAGACTACTCCTCATTACAAACACCTGCCTGCTACTTAAAATTCTTTAATTATGACACTGGAAAGTCCTCAATGTCATTTTTCAGATGAGATCTTATCGCGTGAGGAAGTCCAAGGACTTCTAAAAACACAAGCACCAGGTGTTGAACGTCAAAATCTTTTAAAAATGCTTGTCGGTTGGGAAATTGCTGAGAGAGTACTAAACGGAGACAGACTAGGAATCGGCTCCGGTACCACGGCTAAAGCGGCAATCCGCGCTATTGGGCAACGATTACTGTCAAAAGAGGACCCACTCCGTGTTGTGCATGGTGTAGCAACGTCAAGAGAATTAGCAGAACTAGCTCGTTCGGTCGGAATAGATGTAGAGCCTTTTGACGACACCCTGCAAGGACTTGATACTCTTCCGCTGGAGCCGGATTTAGACTGGGGCTTTGACGGTGCTGATGAAGTAGAGGTAATTCGTGATGCAAGTCGTGTGATTAAGCGCTTTCGTCTTATCAAAGGCTACGGCGGCGCCCAGACCATAGAAAAACTCATAGCCAGACGGTGTAAGAAGTGGCGTTGCATCGTAGACGAATCAAAAAGGAAAGATAAAATCGGCGCCTTCGCTATAGCTGTGGAAGTATGGGAGGATAAGTTGGATGAAGTAGCAAAAATATTTATGGAAAGATACGGTGCCACTGCAGTCACCAGAAGGCAAGGATTTATAACGGATCAAGAAAATTGTATCTTAGACGTTCAAATGCAAGCAGGAGCGATTCAAGTGGGATGGGAACAAGAATGGAACCAAATTGACGGCGTCATCGACAACGGCATCTTTGACGAAGTACAACCTGCGGAAGTCCTCGTGGCTCATGCAGATGGAACAATTGAATCTCTCAAGCCCGGAGATGTCATATAGTAATAGTTCAATTATTCGAATAATTGAACTATTTACATTAACCGATGTTCTCTCGTTGGAATTTGCGTTTTCGAAGACCTTTACCAATCTCTGATTTCAATTGAAACTTGGTAGATCCATGTCTTGCGGGCAACGAAATGGAGAGTAAAAATTTTTCAAGCGCATCCCACATTGCTTGATTTGATCTCCGTTTATTTGATTCTAAAACTGCCTGCTTATATCCTGTTGCTCCAGACAATAATTGTCTATGCACGGTAGAAATAGTAGCTTTCGATACCTTTAACGTATCATCTATTTTCTGGTACGTATATCCGCGAGATAGAAGAATAGCGATAGCCAAGCGTTTAGCCAGCATGACCTGTTCTGTGTGCGAAAGGAGACTCTGAAGGAATTCTTTCACGTACGATGCACTATGGAGACTCGCAATGTGTTCCCAAAATACACTATGAATCCGTTCCTCCAAAACCGAATTTAAATGTCGTCTCGATATTCTCCCCACATAGTTCAATTATTCGAATAATTGAACTGTTTGTCAATGCAAGGTGAAGATTGCTGGAATGGGCAAAAACAACACATGGACGCTGGGCCAAAAAGACGGGGATATTTTTTGCGTTTTGGGGAGGACGAATTATTTCTCTAACCGAGAGTAACATAACTCCTACGGGAAGGCATCTAGAAAATGCCCTTGACGGGCAATCTCGTACCTAACCGTATTTGTGGTAACTTTAAGGTTATACCTTTTGGTCGAAGAATTTTTATTCTCTTTGGCACTGCATATTTCCCTAACCAATCCCATGCGTCTGGGTGAAGATTTCCTGTAAAATTACGGTAATCGAACTCTGAAATTAAACAATGAACGTTAGGATATCCACTACGAATACTATCTCTAACACTTCTTGTGGTCAGTGTTAGTCCATATAAAATATATGTTGAATCCAAATAATGCCACCAATCAGTAACTCCATATAAGGTTGTTATATACTGGTGAAATACTAGCGGATTTGCAATATTAGATTTATCAAAATTTACAATAATAATCATACTATTTCTTTGCCCCTTTCAATGATTTCCTTAATTGTGATCGTCGTAATTTACCCACCTCGGCATATACGGCATCCTGTACGTTTTCCAGTGGTTTATTTAGACTCCCCATAGTTTGCTTGAGTATGTCTGTTGCGACTTTTCCAGTATGAAATATTTCAGGGTGTCGAAATACACCAATTAATGCAATAAATATTACAACTGCGAACACAATCCATACTAATGGTTCGATATGAAATATTGCAACAAAAATCAAAAAGAATAAACTAAAACCGGAAATTTGTACGAAGCTGCTTGGAATAGATTTCCACGTTGTAAAAATTTTACCAGCAATATTTGTTGATAGCTCATTATTACTCATTTCACCGATTATACATCTCTGGCGCAATAGAAATATATAAACTCTTTATGTGCTTTTATCGCTTTCCTACCAAAACCCCGCTTGGTAGCGGGGTTTTGAGTTTATACACTTAATTTCTTTTTTTGGATTTAGTAATCCATTCCACCCATGCCGCCCATGCCTCCTGGCATGCCGCCACCGGCTCCACCTGCCTCTTTCTTTTCCGGGAGATCGGTGATGAGAGCTTCGGTTGTCAGGATCATCATACCGATACTTACTGCATTTTGAACTGCGGTCCTGGTGACCTTTGCCGGATCCAAAACGCCATCGTCCACCATGGAACCGAATTTCATGGTCAGGGCATTAAATCCGTAGTCAAAGACTTTATTTTCTTCGACGGTTTTGAGTACCCATCCGTCATCGGCTCCTGCGTTTTTCGCTATCCATCGGATCGGCTCGCCGAGTGCTTTGTAGAGAATGTCGATGCCGACTTTCTCATCGTCTGTCGCAAGCGTCTCACGCACCTTGGCTAGCACATTTCGTGCACGAAGATACGCTACTCCGCCGCCGGGAACGATACCTTCCTCTAAAGCTGCTTTGGTCGCAGCCACGGCGTCGTTGACGCGTTCTTTTTTATCTTTAAGCTCGACTTCCGTCGCGGCTCCTACATTAATGACGGCTACCCCGCCACTAAGCTTCGCTAATCGCTCCTGCAACTTCTCTTTGTCAAAGTCGCTGGTTGTATCTTCTATCTCCCGCTTGATTTGAGCGACGCGAGCTTTGAGCGCTGCCGGGCTTCCTTTGCCGCCGATTATGCGGCAGTTGTCTTTGTCTGCCCAAACTTTGTCGGCTCGTCCGCAGTCGTCTACTTTAACGTTTTCGATCTTGCGGCCGGTATCCTCGGAAATCACGGTTCCGCCGGTAAGCATCGCGATATCTTCAAGCATGGCTTTCCGTCTGTCACCAAATCCCGGCGCTTTGACAGCTAGGACATTGAATGTCCCGCGCAGCTTGTTGACAACCAATGTCGCCAATGCTTCGCCATCAATTTCATCAGCAATGATGACTAAGTTTTTCGAGATTTTAATAAATCCCTCAAGGAATGGAAGTAAATCAGCTATCGCTGAGATCTTCTTATCGGTGATCAGGATGTACGGGTCTTCGACTTCCGCCTCCATTTTGTCGGCATTTGTCACGAAATACGCACTGGCGTATCCTTTATCGAATTCCATACCCTCTTTGTACTCGATTTCCATGGTCAGGCCTTTGCCCTCTTCTACCGTGACCACACCATCTTTACCGACTTTGGAAAGTGCCTCGGCAATAAGTGCACCGATTTTTTCGTCCTGGGCACTGATCGTAGCCACTTTGGCTACATCAACGTTCTTGACGGTCTTACTCATTTTTTTCATTTCGGCAACGACTGCTTCAACGCCCTTTTCCATACCGGTTTTCAGCATCATGGGATTGGCGCCTGCTGTCACATTTTTGAATCCGTTATTCACGATTGCTTGCGCAAGAAGCGTGGACGTTGTGGTTCCGTCACCTGCGACGTCATTGGTTTTACTTGCCGCTTCTTTTACCAGCTGTGCGCCCATATTCTCAAACGGGTCCTCAAGCTCGATTTCCTTCGCGACCGTGACGCCGTCATGGATCACATTGGGGGCTCCCCACTTTTTATCTAGGGCCACATTTCGGCCTTTCGGTCCCAAGGTCGTGACGACTGCTTTTGCTAAAATGTTGACACCCCGAATAAGGGCTTGTCGTGCATCTTCTGAAAATTTTAGTTGTTTTGCCATATACATTTCCTCCTTTAGTTTTTACTTTATATGTATGTTTGTACAATTCTTTGAGTCAAAACTGATCTCCTAGTCAAAATTTCTAAGTACTCTAATTTCTAATTGATCTAAATAATTTATATCCAATAATTGTTTAGAAATTAGATCAATTAGGTTAATTAGAAATTACTCAACTATTGCTAACACGTCTTTCTGTTCTACGATCATCCATTCTTCACCGTTTACTTTCACTTCATTACCGCCCCACTTTTTGTACATAACCTTTTGTCCTACGGTAACTACAACTTTCGTCTTGTTCCCTTTTTCATCCACTCCACCCATTCCAACCGCCATGACAAGACCCATC
>CAZOTW010000019.1:16474-20060 GCA_964582845.1 uncultured Gammaproteobacteria bacterium | reverse complement strand
ATATTGACAACCCCGCCGCGCATTCATACCAAGGGACATTTATCAGTGAGGACAATTTAGCCTGGTTTATCCGTGAAATATTTATCCGGCGGGGAATAGTACCCGAGGCGATGAAAGTGATACTCCCACAGGCGGGACTGGGGCCCGATCTTGATCCCACACAAACGGACGCGAACCGTCGTCTGGAATCGGACGCCGCATACATGGAAGTGGAACGGGAGCTGGTTGCCGTTGTTTCATTAAGCTCCCGGTTGCCCATCGATATGCGTGGCAATATTATTACAGAATATTTCTCGGT
The DNA here is from genome assembly GCA_964582845.1 of uncultured Gammaproteobacteria bacterium. Lineage (GTDB taxonomy): Bacteria > Patescibacteriota > Microgenomatia > UBA10105 > UBA927 > CAZOTW01. The sequence continues at coordinate 19,762 of CAZOTW010000019.1, read as the reverse complement.
ACACAAAGAACTGATTGCGAGTCTCGTTGATGCGATGCCGGAAGCACTCCGTGCACAGGCGAGCCGTCGACTCATTGATGTGGTGACCACTCTTGTTTCCAATAAAGATGTCCAGTACCAGTTTCTTGATACGCTTTTTGTGGCGATAAATGAACGGGCAGGGAGCCCGTATTACCGCTATGATCTGTCAAATGCATTCAGTGAAATGGGACGGTATAAACGCGATTCTTTTGAATCACAGGTTCACGTATTGGACGCGTTCCTTTCGTTGCCGATTTTCCGAACCGTGCAGGACTATACCCTGTCAGAAGCAAGCCACGCCGACGTTCGTTCTCCTGCGGATGCCCAGCGTATTTTTGGTCTTATCAGGCAGGATCTGGCCCGGGTACGGGGACTCGCTGGAGAAAGTTCGTTTGATCCCAGTGTTGAAGAAACGAATACGGCGCCGCTTAAAACCCTGTATGGATATTCTCCGAGTTCCGCGGCATATGTCGCACCATACGGAGAGGCGATTAGTCATCTTCTTTCAGGTCTTGTCCAAACCCTGAGTGAGAGAGATGCGAACGTATTGCAGGATCAAGAACGTACGCTCTCGCTTCTTTCCGAGGTAATTACCACTGCATCGGATTTACCGGACCAGATAGCAGCAAAGAAACTGACGGAATCTATTGTGACTCTCGCTATCGATATTCTCGAGCCGCAATACGCGATTCGCTTTTTTGAATATATATTTTTGAATGATATCTACTCAGATTTGGGACGTTTTCAGGATTATGTCCAGACGCATGTAAAACAAACCGACGATCTTTTTGCATTAACCGAGCGAATCAGCGCAGACTATGATAAGTTTCGTCAAAAAGAATCAAAGACACTCACCGGCATCGTTTTGGTGGACACTATTATTAATAATCTCGATGATAAACGTGTTGATTTTCTGGATTTATTTACGGCAATGACCAGTGGCGATGATAAAAAGCTTCGGGCACTCCTGGGTCCTTCATGGTTTGCCCAGACGTCCACGTTTGCCGGCCGGTATAGTTACGAACTTACGAGTGGAGCGGATGGTTTAGGGATCGCCGGACCAGGTGTTGCCAGCTTTGTGCCCTTTAATACCTTTATGGACATGCTGTATGTTTTACCAGATGCGCAGAAAAAAGCGCTTCTCACACGAATACTTTTAGAAAAGATCCTCGACAATAAGACGAATCTACCAAGATTTATCGACTATCTTCGAAACCAAATACACGCTTCCGGCGATACGAGGGGAGCTGGCGTGATTGAAGACATCATGGTCTCACTTCTCAAAAACACCCCCTCCGTGTATATGGTTGCGCCGCTCGTTGATGTGTTCGGACCGAATACGCTTATTGCGCCGGATCATATTGATAATACCGGCGCTGCGGATGCATATGACCCTAAGAAGGGATGGGCCGGTCAGGTGGTCTATGCCTTTAATGTAGATTACAAATATAATAAATCGACACCTGCGTATTACCGATCAACATTCATTCATGCCCAACCGGATCAAACTTCATTCTTGGCGTTATTAAACCTTGACGAGCACCAGTATCATTATGGAAGTACACTCCATGATGACATTACACGTACTGCACAGCAATTGACGGACGCAATCGATCGCTCGGCAGGAGCAACAGCTCAAGCGTCACAACCTGTGCACCGGAAGGTAAGCCCAGTAACGCCGATGCAAATAGCCATGCGGGTGGCGGAATCTCATAGTCTGGGTGTGCGGATGTTACAGGTTTTGGGCTATTACATGAACATTCCGGAGGGGTTCCGTAAAGAATTTTCAACAGCCTACGATAAAGCCAAAGGAATGAACAAACTGGAATTTTTCCTACAGCTTCAAAGTCTTGCTAGATATGACAAACAGGTGGCCGCATTTATAGACACGACACCGCCGCAGAAACCCGGAGACATACGCCTGGTTTCCATAAACGATCAGGTCGGAGCAGGATCTATTGTTACGGTATATAACGTCACGATTCGTATCATGGAAAAGGACGGAACGATTTCTGAGCGGCAAGCGATACTCAAACTCCGCAATCAAAATGCAGAGCAGTTTATGGGTACAATGGCTTCCATAATAGAGGATGTCATTGGTGATATTTCGCACCACCCGGAGCTCTACCCTCATATTTCGCAAGAATATATTCCGCGGTTTACGCTCCTTCTGCAGTCAATCCGCTCGTGGCTTGAGGAAGACATGCACGATACGTCGTATCTGGATGTTGAACCCTACTTTCACCAATTGTTCGAAGGGTATGTAACATCAAATGGGGTAGCAGTACGAGTGGGGGATAACTATCCTCTGCACAATGACGCGATTAAGCTTGAGTACGTTGCAGAAGGTGAATCGCTTAATTCGGCTCTTACGAATCCAGCACGCACTGCTCAAGAACAGGAGGCACTTGTCAAGGCTGCAGAGGCAACGGCAGAAAGTCTGTGGCACATGATCACCACGAAGGTGGAGGATGAAAATGGGAATACCGGATATATCATGCACTCAAACTATACGCCGGGGAACGTATTTTTCTTACCCGACGGGTCAGTGATTACATGGATTGATAGATCACTGTACCAAATACTTACCGACCAGCAGGCAGCAGTCGTTCGGAGTGTTGCATCAAACGGCGGGATTGGTAAATTCCGAAGCGTTATAAACTCGGTATTTAATCTTCCGGAAAATAAAGGGATTTCAAAAACCAAATTTATTTTCCGGTTCTTTCAGAATGAAATAGCCAAATATGGGGGGAATGTGTTTACCACTATGTCTTTACTACGCAATGCGCAAGAAGAAGTGGGGCTTGATCTTATGATTGCATTCCGTGATGCCGGAATTAACATTCCGCGCGAGGTAGAATTGGGTATTTATAATGTCGGCGCAATCAATAAAACTCTCAAAGATGCAGGATTAGATACAACCGTGGGGGATTATGCGCCAGGCAAAGAGACTCCTCTTTCTCCACAACAAATAGACTGTGATACCGCATTCCGATTGCTTGCTCCGGTTTTTGCCCAGGATGCCGGGGCGACGTGTATATTTATGAATCCGGGGCAAAAATATACCATCCAACGCACAGATGAGAGCACTGGAATAGTTACCACTGAAACAGTTACCATTCCTCGGATTGGATGGTATATGGAAAATGGCAAGCGGAAACCCATCATTCCCTTTGTAACCCGTCGCGTGAGCTTCCTCAAAGGTAATACGGTGACGATTCATCCGCTCTTAAGTAATCAAGTGATCACGATTGGCGCGGAGGATGA
>CAZOTW010000019.1:0-16434 GCA_964582845.1 uncultured Gammaproteobacteria bacterium | reverse complement strand
TCATCTCCACAGGGTATTTCTGATATTTCGGGAACGAAGCAAGCCGTGCCTCCGAAGCAGGGAGTTGGTGGCGTCGTGGTTCCTTTACAGCAGACGATTAAAAATCAAGTGACCCTGGCTCCCACAACCACTCCCAGGGTTACGATAACGCCCACCAAGACGCCGACACTGTCTCCTACTCCCTCCATAACCCCCACGCCAACTCTCAAGCTAGGCCGGCTTGCCGAAATCAAAGAAAAAGCGTATACATGGATTTTTGAACACCGATTTAAGACGTGGACTATCGAATTTGGTCTTATCTACGCAGCATGTAGGGCGCTTCCATTCTGTCGTGACGGCATGGATTTGGCCGTTACGAATCTCGGTATAATTATCAGTTCATGTACCGACTCAATAGAGACGCCGGAAAAAGAAAGTGTACCGTATTTCCAGCAAGTAGGTAGCGTGACCGGCACATTTGTCTCACCCAAGGGCTATCGGAGATATTTTGTGTCATGTCGGCGACAATTTTTGACCCCAGAATCAGAGATAATCCCTGACGCATTTTATTATGATCGCCGCGGTCAGTATATTCAAAAGCACACCGTTTTTTCCGATCTGCAACGACAGCTTGAGCAAAAATACGGTATTCTTTTTATTTCCAACGATGGAAATCCCCTCCGGGAGAATGAATTGCAGGCGGTGGCTGATGCACTTGACCTTCTTTCACCGACGCTCCGACATTCTATATATGAGGATCCGGCAGTACCCGGTGGATATATTATTAATTTCCATATGCCGCTGCCGCCCAAGGTTTACAGTACCGAGGCATATATGTACACCAGTCGTTGGGGTGATATCGATATTCCGACTGGTAGCCATTGTGGGCAGTCGACGGGGTTTGCAAATCCGTGCGACCTCTTTACAATTGTGACGATTCACGAAATACTGCATAATCATGATACCGATATAGTGACGAGCCCCTTTTGCGGTCCAAGCAACTCATGTAAGGCCATTGAAGGGTTTGTAGAGGCTGCTGGCAAAGATGGAATAACGTTTCCATCTGGTAAAGTACAAATTGATCCATCGAAAGCTCAAAAAGACAGGTGGTCTTCAGCTTATGTGAAAGAAGGTTTCCCGGATTATGAAATGCTTGCATACTTAGGGGAGCGGTATGTAAATGATAGTGAGTTAAAGAACCTTTATCCGCATGTATATGATTTTTTCCACGATACGCTCTATGATGGAATAGAGTATACGGTAAAGACAAACGCAAGAGGATGGCAAGTTATCCAAAAGGAGTCCAATTAGTCTATGAGTGACATTCAACTTTCCATATCGCGTAGTCAGATCGTTAGCCAGCTGGGGACGCCGATTGCGGAAATAACTGATACGACAAGCGGATCTTTGGTGCTTCAGTATACCTCCAAAGCTCCGTCACTTGCCGATTTTTACTACCTGCAAAGCGGTAAGCTGGTCCTTACGTCGATAAGCTATTACGCTGCGCCCAAAGAACTTACGCAATACACAGGTCTTTACGGCGCGCCTGCCTATTCTGCCTATCTTAGTAAAACCGGCAACGATTCACTGCGCCTTATTGTTCACGTGTGGCCGCAAGCGGGGAAGACAGTGACGGCAATCGGGCCTTCTGCCATGGCAGGGGTTGTACGGGAGGACACGTTTGCCGCAACGACACTGGAAAATTATTTGTCCGGATGGGGAAAGAGTCTGGTAGGCAATCAGATAGCCACGATATCCGCCGAGCCGACGAATATTCCCGTACCTATTGTCACGCAACCCCCTTCGTATTCAGCTGCCGGTGGGGTATCGCGGTATATGGGGTACGGCATCATCGGCGCGGTAATTGGCATCGTGTTGGTCGTGGCGATCATACGTCTGGCGCTCCTTCGAAACAAACAGGAACCACCTCCGCCAGTATCTCCTCCGCCAAGTGTGTGAAAAAATCTAGATATATATCTACTTCACCAAGTATATGAAAAATCCAGATCTGTATTGACTCTGACAACTGTATGGAAAACTAATCTCCGAGAAAATCCCTCTCGATGATGGAATATATCTTAAGAAATTCGTTTATCTCAGTCGCACGTGCGTGTGAGTTAATCTAATTTATGAGAGGTGAAATAATCGCCGGTAGCATACATACGCTTGTTTTCCCAAAAAATTTTCTGGCTCGAGGGCAAAGGGGAGTTGGGGATCATCTTTGAGGATAGAGAGATAAGCGAGGGATATGGGAAGTAAAGATTGAGGACGCGTGTTTTTATACGTTTGGATAAATTCGTGATACCTCTCGTTTATATCTTTAAGATGATAAATCCTCACGAGCAAATCTGTAAGATCTTCAGCTCCGATCGCTCCATCTTTCCCCAATTTTGAAACCAAGATGGTTCCAGGGTTATGATGATGTTTACTGAAATCTAAAAGGAGTTTTTGCGGATTATATGGCGTCACCCACAAGCTTTCCTGTAAAAGTGCTGCGCCGGCACGGTGGATATGACGACGTAAAAGATCGCGAATACTACTTGCTTTCGTTGGGATATCATAGGAGATGAGGTACATATGGCCATCCCATGGGCGTTTTTCGTGGTAGGCGGGGAAGAGTGCATCAATACGTCGCTTACCAAGATCAGTAATTGCGATTTCTAATGCAGTGGGAGTTTTGGTTTTTACAATGAGTCCGGCTCTCATCAGACGATAGCAGGCAGATTTGATTGTGGTGTAATTGATCTCCTCAAGAAGTTGTTGTGCTTCTGTTATTCCTTGATCCATTTCATATTTTGTATGTTTCCCAATGAGCGCAGTAACAAGATATGTCTGGAATAATAGAAGATCAGTAACTGATCGTAGGAGCCCATCAGTTGATCGAACGATGAGCTCGCCAAATTGTCTCCCTCTCATCATTTTAGTTTATCAGCTACGCACGTGCGTGTCAGTTATTCACATTACATTGGAGATTTGCGGAAGCGGCGGAGGTAGGAAAAAAGCAGGAACGCGGTTACCAGAAGTGTCATCACTAAAAGAAATATTTTGAGCGTCCCGGGTTGGTAGGAAAAGACCACTTCATGAGTGCCATCGGGGATGCGAACGGCGACAAAGAATGGGAACACATTCATCGTATCCACGGGCAGACCATCGATCGTTGCTTTCCAGCCCGGCGCGTAAGATTGTTTCAGAATCAAAAGACATTCGGTGCATCCGGCATCGGCCTGCACTTTGGTTTTAAACATCATATCCGTATCACTCGTTTCTTTACCAATAAGTTTTGCTTTGGGTGCATCCGCCATGTACTTGGGAGGTTCGTTAAAGAGGCTATGGATACTGCCATCCGGTGTCATGTAGTTGGCCCCATCAACCATTTTGAAGTTCGGCAAGCCCCATTTGCGGGGAAATCCTTTGTCAAATGTCAGCTCGGGGAAAAGACCCTGTTTGGTATAATCCGATTGGATCCAAAGGCGTACGACGTTGGCAAATGACTGTTTATCGGAGGCGACTATGGCAGCATGCGTTCCCACCGTGAAGTATCCGGTGGTCGGTACCTCGTAGAATTTCCATGTCTGGCCTTGATCAATGAGTTTCCAAAACGACTCGGGTTTCTGGTCCGGGGGAGCCGCGACATAGCGGATATTATAGAGGTCATAATCTTTGGCTTGATCTTCGCTAAAATACTGCTCCGTATCGGAGTTCATCGACCAGGTCTCCGGAAGCCACAGGACGGTAGGGACGCCGTAGGTAGAAAGGTGCATAAAGAACGGCGTTTCGGCTATCTCAAATTTTTTACCCCATGATCCGCCGCGACCAGAAAATACTCTCCCAGGAGGTAGCGAATGGATGGTGGCAAAAAGCGCATCGGTGTCTTGTAGTACCTTTTTTGCATTGACGTTTGCCTGAAGAATCAGTCGATCATTAAGCTCGTTGTACCTGATCGTTTGTTGGTAGATAGGAGGGATAAGAAGTACGCCTGCGACACACGCTGCAATTGCAGTAAGCATTGGACGGATGCTTTCGCGTTTTATCCTGGGCACATCGATGATCCGATAAAAGAGAAACGCGATAATTTTTTGGATTTGGGTGACGAGCCACATGAGTCCGATGGGAGCCAAAAGCATGCCGGAGACGTGTACGCCGACGATGAAACGGGAAAGATGGAAATCCTTCATGCCGGGAATAAGATCAATGAGTCCTCCCCACGTCGTGCGGCCAAAATACATGAGAAGCCAAAAGATGAAAAGAAACGAGAAGGGATAGAGACCCTTTTTGTCATTCGTTGATCGTTTGTCGTTCATCGTGAATTGAGAAATAAGACAGACGATTACGCCGATAAGGATGAGTAACGTAAAAAGCGGGGCGCGGCCGAAGTCAAAAAGGTCGCCATTAAAAAGTCGGGTCATCGTTTCCTTCCACCCGTACGAATTGAATTTCCAGACCGGATCCCAGAAGGAGATGTTATGAAATTTGTCGTGGAGGAAGGTTGGGACGATCCAATAGCTCAAGAAAAAGACCGTGGTGGCGCCAAGAAGGACAAGACGGAATATTCCTTTGACCGCCGCTTGCACAATTTCCCCAAGCGGACGTTGATTGAAGAGAAGAAAGATCGGTTGGGCAACCGCAAGGGGAACGATACTGAGAAGTGAAATCATGCCGATACCTAGATGCCCGGCGGTCGTTAAGATAAGGAAAAGGGTGGCGGGCAACAAATCCAAATTCCAAATTCCAAAATCCAAAACAACAGTAGAATTCAAAATTCTAAACGAAAAATAATGTCGTGTTTTTTCATTTGTGCTTTGTATGAGATAGCGCCAGGAGTACGCAAGCGCCAGTGGCAACCAGGTCATGGCAAACAGTTGACTGGAAAGCCCGTAGCCGCGCCAGAGAAACGATGAAGGATCCAGACCGTAGAATCCGTCAGTGGATACATGAGTTGCAAGTATCGCTCCGATACCGGCGACCCACCAGGGAAGCCGCATCACCCGAAGGGCGATAAAAACGGAAAGAGGGAAAAAACAGAGGAGCAAATAGATCACCCAGTGATAATACTGGAAGAGGGTTAATCGTTCATAGTTCATCGTTGGTAGTAAAGACAAAACCGGACGCAAAAGTCGCCAGGAGCCGACAATCACAATTTGGGGGATATGACTGTAATAATAGGGGAGGTTATACCCTTCGGCCCAGTTGGGCACCCAATGGTCGGCTAAATACGAGAAGTGACAGAGAGGAAACGTGAGGATATTACTTGAACACTTTTTGACCGCAAAATCCCATATGGTGTTTGTCCTATCAACGAGTGCGAATTGGAATGCATTGTCATTAGGATCCACCAGTGCCGTCGGCTCCAGGCGGTAGAGCCAGAGGTTAAACCCGATGGCAAAGAGGAGCATTATTAAACCGATAAGCACTTCAAATTTTTTCATCATTATTACGAGTTTCGTATTATTTCGGGTCCTGCCACTCGCGTGTCCCGCATGTCGCTTCAATTTGTTCGCGAAATGAACTCTTCTGTCTCCATCACCCTTAATTCTCGCTCCAAAGTGAAGACTCCATGCGGGAGGCCCTCGCTCGTGTCACCCGAAATTTATAATATCGCGAAACTCGTGATTATTTTGGCGGTTTGAAATACATTTTTCAAAATGTATTTCTCACCTCCTTAGTATTCTTTATCTTTACCCTTTCCCCTTCACCCTTTACCCTTTTATGGAACCAGCATCGGATTTAGCCAATCTGCGTGATCGTCAAAATTTCCGTCGCCTCCGTCCGTCGTAATAAGTTCCAGCTTTTTGATACCCCGAATATCAACTTCCGCGTGTCTGGGGAGATCATACCGACGAATGATCTGTGATGCAAAGAGCTGTCTCCCGTCGCCGTAGACGACAAAGGTGACGGAGCCCTGAGGGCCTGCTTCAGTATCTATACCATAATCCGTGCGGAATGTTTTAAACAGCTTATTCACGTCATAAACCTCGCGGCTTGGCGCGTGGGTGCCTATGCCGTGGCGGTAAAATGAGTACTGGTCAGACAAAAACGACCACTTATTAAATCCAAATCCGGCGTTGACCGGCATATCGATTTGGCGCGTACCATAACCTTGTACTACAGAAATAGGAGTTATTTTGGTGATGAGAATTGGTTTTTTTGTAATAAGCGGCATATTTTTAAATACAAGGAGGAAGATAAAAAGTCCGACGGGAACAAGGACTGTGAGCTTTTCCATAAAGGGGCGGACGACCCACAGGAACACGAAGAAGAACGCGATTTGAAGGTACGACACGCTGATGGTGAAAAATGGCGTATTGAGTTGGTTGAGGATCCCGATGCCGTTTTTGGGGTAGTTGTCGATAAGGGCAGTGTGGAGGTTGATAAAATAGATAAGCGAAAGCAGTACGTAGCCCACAAGAAACCGCCATACTTCAGGTGCTGTGAATATAGTATCCCGCTTGTTCGGGCGTCGAATATTCAGGTATAACGGGAACCATAGGAAGAGAAATACGGTTATAGGGAAGGCGTAGCGGTCATGGGATTCGGTTTGAAAGAGGAAAAATCCAGATGCAGCGATAATGAGGGCAGTCATGAAGCGGAAAAGAAGCGTTTTATACTGGATGCTGTCAACGGGCAACCCGACGATTTTTTCATCCCGCGTATGTCCCAAAAAAAATCGGTCGCGTATGGTTTCTATGGTTAAAAACAGTACGGCCAAAAGGTATGTGCAGGTAAACATAAAAAGGCCAACGGTTTTTGCATTGACCATGCCGATAAACGCAATTTTATCTGAATCTTGTAGGCGCATACCGACGCCCCCCGATGCGATCCACCAGACGTTATATGCATTGAGCGATAACCAAGGGAAATAGTCGTAGTTACTCGTGAGCGATGCAATGACGCGGTCCATCCGACGTGCGCGCAAAAATTCTATATTGAGTCCGAAAAATGCTACCAGCGCTCCACCCACCGCCTGGAGGAGCCCATTGAGGCCGTACAATTGCCACAGAAAAAGAAAAAATACCGGTCCATAGATCATGTTTTGGAGTTTGGTCATCATGGCCACCATATAGATGAATCCCGCAAGGAACGGTTTTTTGCGAAGCGCCAAAAGAAGTGCCGAGAGGAACATAAAAACGCCCACGCTATCCACCTGTCCCCAGAGCGCACCGTCTATGAGCGTCACGGGATTGAGAAGATAGATAGCGCTCAAAAGTTTCCAAAAATATCCGGGATACTCGGGAAATCCAAGTTTTTTTGCGTTTCGGCCGACCCAAAGGATGAGAGCGGCGATGCCAAAATCAGCGAGAATTGCCGGAGTTTTACAAATTGCCAAAAAGAGTACGTTGGTGTTGGTCCAATAGTCGTGAAAAATGTGCGGATTGGCAAACACGCTGTATACTTTTGCCATCAAAAAAAGAAGATAAGAAAATGGGGTGGGGTAATTGTTATTGGTAAGTATTACGCCTGTGACGATGTCGTGGTCCATGACGGCAAGTCCCCAGGATTTCCAAAACGCCACGTCGGCTTCAAAGCCGGGATTAGGGATGAGGACGAGCCGCCAAATGATAGCTAAGGCGATGACCACTGGGAAAAAGAGCGGGGAGCGGACGAGGCGCTCAAGCATGAGTATCCACCGTCTTTTTGACGGAGATGATAGTGAATGATTTGTTGTTGACATAAATGTATCGGCGCTGTTACGTCGGCACGCCCAATTGCGGGTCCTGTCAACTGCGCGTTCCAGCGATGTCCTCGTCCCGCACCAACCCGATATAGTGTCTATCACATCTTCTGACCGCATCCATACCTTTGGGGTATGTACTTTAAGTTCTTCGTAGCATTCGTGCGGAACTCCGGGAACGCTGGAAATCCTTCGCAGTTGCCACCCGCCCGCATCACCCGTTCATCGTATGTTTTACGATGAACGGTGAACGATGTCGCCTCTTCTGGCGACCCGCCGACGAGGCGGGAACTATGAACCATCCTTCGTTCGTGTCACTCGCAAACGTCTCAATCCTTCTTGTTCCTAAGTAACGCCACTCCCGTATGTACTTTATACAATATCAAAAAGTCATTTTGATAGACCCGCTCAAGGAGCGGTGAGTCAGTCGGCGACCACGCAAAGGCAGCGACAAACGTGATACCGTATTTTCGGAAAAATGCCGCTTTTTCTTCTTCCGTCATTTGATGCCCGTAAAATTTATTCATGAGCATATCTTTTTCGTTGAAATTAATGGTGGAACGCACGTTGGCGCTTGCCCAAAAAACGCGACGATTGGTAAATGCGGGAAACGGATCGGCAAGCGGTGGCATCACGAGAAACGTATCATCAAACGTAGATAATTTCGTGGCTTGACTAAATGCCGGCATGACGTTTTTGGAAAGATACACGCTGGGGTCGCTTGGTCTGAAATCATTTCGTTCGATAAATTGTTGTTTCGTTACGCCAAGCGTAATGCCGATACTGGCAAATGCGAGTATCCAACTTACCGCGCTTGCATATTTTTTGGTATGGCGCGCGATTTCTATAATGACGAAAACTGTTGCGGTTGCTAAAAATAACGTATGGAATGCGGATTGGAACCGAACATTGAGTATTCCCAGATTATCAGGGAGAAGAGATCTGTATATGCCAAATGAGAGCGCCGCGTAGATAAAAAGAACGATCGTAGAAAGAGAGCGTTTTCTGAAATAGATCGGTATGCCGACGAGTGCGATGAGGCAAAGCGGACCGTTCAATATGATATCAGCTCTCAAAGGAATATGTACCTGTGACCCCGCTTCCCATGCAGCAGTGACAGAATAGGGAGGTACTGCTACCGCCTGCTTGATATACCATGCGATCGGAGCGCCGGAGAGAAAAAACACAACAAGAGGCGCGTAGACCGTACGAAGGAGAGAGAAGAGATGGTTTTTTATTTCGTGTCGTTTCTTATATATCACAAAAAACCCGGTAAGCAGTATGACTGTTGCAAGGAGTATCCATTGGACGGGTTGAACGCCGCCTAAAAAAAATCCGAGGACCCCAGCCCAAACGAGATACCACCGTGTTTTTTGGGGATTATTCCACCATGAGATAAACAAAAAGAACGTACCGGCAATTGCCGCTTGAGTCAATATATGATGGGGCACGTTGGCTAGTCGTTCAAACGGATGGCCAAAATTGTTCCATGGATAATAGTAGGAATACACCAAGCGACTACCTTCATAATAGAGTTTTGGGAAGGCGTTACTGAGGAGAAACAAGGTGAATGTGACCAATTGCGCCGTGGTATTTTTGGGAAACAAGGTGGTAATGAGTTTGTACGATACCACCAGAAATACGACAGTAGCTACAGCAACCGCCAATTGATAGGTAATAACGGGGGAAAGAAAAAATGTCGATCCGATGCGCCCCATGAGTGCGTATTCCCATCCCAAGAGCGTGGGACCAGCGCGTTCGCTGGTAAATAAGTTATATGTCCAAAACCCCGTCATTTTCCCCTGGGCTATTTGAGATAGATAGAAAAAGAAATCCGGCGGATAATGGACAGTACCCAAAAACACGTTCCCCGGGGGAGTTTTAGCCAGCCCCACAAAAAAACTAAAACTATTGGCTGCAGTAAAAAGAATAATAAGAAATATTGCGACAGGATTCATGATTACTTATTCCCGCTCCATCCGACGCTATCAACGAGTTTGTCAAAAATATTTTTGTCCATGATACCGTTTGCCAAATGGATCACCAACTCCGGATGGTTCGGCGCTTCAAAGAATATATCGTCGTTCGGCGACTGATTTTGACTGTTTAAATATTTTGCTTTATAGCCTTTTAATCCCTGGCTGTTTGTAAAATCGGTAATTGACCCAACTCCTTTGAGCCCGCCGAATTGTTTCCACCAATCTTCAACGTAGGCGCGTTTGGAAACCGAAACATATTGTTTGAGCTGGTCGCGATTATTGAGATTATCTACGCCGATAAGTACATTTGACTGCGGGGGTTGGTTGTTCCATGATATGGCGTAAATATCATAGGGATCATTGGGGAACGTGACTAAATTAAATGTTTTGGGTGCTTTGAAAAAGTACCCGTAGATACGACCCTTGACGGTCACCCATTGGGTATTGGCGGGCGCAGTAAGGGCGTTGGCATTTTGCGTAGGCGCTTCGGTTGCCTTACTTGCGGGCGTATTGGTGGGTGTTAGCGAGGTCGTTATGGCAACGCCTACTGTCGGAGACGGAGAAGGTGACGTGGTGGATGGTCCCAAATAGGTATTACCTGCCGGGATAATAATGGTGCCCTTCCCTTGAAAGGCAAGGTTATGCTGGAGGATAATAAGGGCAACAAGAACGGTTGCAACGAGCGCTGATGCGGCGCCAATCTTTATCGTAGGAGCGAGTTGTTCTTCAGTCTCTTCCATAGTATAGTGATGAATATTGATAAATTTGCGTACGGGTTACGGTTCCTTACGGGACCAAGCATAACAACCCCATGCGGGTACGTCAATAACATGGTTGGTAAGATTTTATTATCTGCGCTTTGGTCGGTATGCGTTTTGTGCGCATCCGTCAAACAGGCTTGGGATTGGCGGGTGACTCGCGTAGGGGGACCCCCAAGAAGGGGTCCCCTTGTGGGTGTTCTTGGGGGAAAACGCGAGGCAGGACCCGCTGGGAATTTCTGCGCGTGACGGTGCTGCAAAACGCACACCTCCCCGCGCGAATGGGTAGATTATGAGTTATTTTTCTCGACATAAATTAATCACGGTTTGGGCGATTATCGCATTTTTTTTATTCGTCGGCATGTCGCCGACTCTCTATGAATGGAATAGTAGAGGACGCACTCATGCTGACCGGTGGTTCGAACTCGTCCACAATTTTCCAACGGATTACAATTTATATCTCTCCCGTATCCGCGAAGGCAAGGAGGGCGCGTGGCTCGCGAGTGAAAAATATACGTCAGAACCTCATGCCGGAAGCTTAAGCCAGATACTGTACGTCCTTATCGGCCGGATATCCGACTGGGTACACGTGCAGACACCGTATGTATGGTTTTCTTATCACGTGGCCCGTGCATTTTTTGCCGTTCTTTTCCTTTGGGCGATTTGGAAAGTAGTAGAGTGGGCGATGCCGTCGTTTGGTTGGCAGATCCTCACGTTTCTCCTCGTCGTTACTGCGTCTACCTGGCCTAAATTTGAATGGGTGGCCGGGTGGCCTCGATTTGGCGGATTCATGCCGTGGTTTACGATGGTGGATAGTTTACAGCGGATCGCGTTTATGCCGCATGTCCTTTTGGCGCAGACGCTTCAACTTTTCATCCTGTGGGTTTTTTCTGGGGGATTCATATCAAAGCGCCATCCGTTTAACTGGGTTTTTCTAGGCATCCTGGGATTCATATTAGGCATCATTTTCCCCCCGGGACTCGTTTTTATCTATGCCGTGTTAGGAGGGATAACGATATTTGAATTTTTTGGAATAGTACTCACATGGCAAAAGGGGAGAGGGTCGATGCAAAAACAACTTACGGCATGGTTCGTCCGAGACGTCGCGGGACGAATTATTTTCGGTATGCTGTCTATTCCGTCTGCTCTCTATTTTGCGCTTCTTCTTAGCCAGTATCCCTGGAAGCGATTGGCAGAGTTTGACATCTTGCATCCGACGCAATTTTCCTACCTGGAATATTTTCTGGCACTGGGTGCTACATTGCCGTTGGGACTTCTGGGTATGGCACAGGTGATTTTTGGCAAAAAGAAAGAAATATTGTCTAAATTCCGATTTTTGGTCATCTGGATTGTGGCGTGGTTAGGACTTCTTTTCTTGTTTGACAAGATTCCGCAACAATCGCCGACGCGGTTTACCCAGATGGCACCGAACATACCACTTGGTATTTTTACGGGATACCTTTTTTATGAACTGTCTAAATTTTTGCGCTCCAAAAAATACCTCGTACCCCGTCTTCCTATCCAGGGATATAAACTCGTTTTGATCATCCCGTTTGTCGTCATTGCGTTAGGCTTCGGGACGATGGCCTCGTCGTACATGTGGCTTAAAGATTTTGTCGATCACAAACTCCGTGCCACCATTCCATTGGTTCCGCACGGCGCTGAAGTCATGTACCCTATGCTTGATATTATTGATGCGCTTACTTGGCTTCAGGTGAATACGCCGCGGACTAGCATTGTGGTAAGCGGTATGACGACCGGTAATTATATACCGGTGTATGCAGGCAATACCGCCTACATCGGGCATGCCAATACCGTACGCCTGGAGGAAAAGCAGGCGACTGTCGGGAATTTTTACGTGAAGCGTTTGTCCTATGATATCGAGTTTGGCTGGCTCAAAGATTCCAATATCTCCTATGTTTTTTACGGACCGGAAGAGTATGACTTGTCCGGAGGAATAGCCGATTTACGGGATTTGTACCCCACGCTCGTGCAGGTATTTCAAAACCGCTCGGTACGTATTTACAAAGTGCCGTAAGTTTTCTTTGGGAGCATGAAAGCATTGGCGCAAAGCCACTATACGTTGTAAGATTCGTAGTATATATCAAGTATATACGTAGTATATACTACGTATATACTATACAGTTTAAGGTTCACGTTGCTGCGGGTCCTGCCTCACGCCAATCCTTGCGCTTAAGTCGGTATGTATTTTATGTGCTCGCGGGTCCTGTCAACCGCGTATTATTCCCAACAGCGCTGTTGGTAGGCACGCCGTGATTCTTGCATCGTCAAGGTCCAGACCGATATCTCTCCATCAGCTTGACTAGCCAAGGCAGTGACGATGCTTCGAAACGGCATGCCTCCCCGCGCTGTTTGCATAGTATCTTTGTAGTTACCACCTACACGAGAGCAAGCGCGAAGGGAACCATTGTGAAGACAACTTGTGCGTTTGCACAAGGTATGTATGTGGATATTCTGTATATGCAAACGCGCATTTAGCGAAGAACGGGATAGAGCAGTTCAAGGAAAGAAAGAGGTGCACTGAGCGGGTCTTCACACATGCGGTCCCGAGCGATTGCGATAGGTTTGGTGGGTGGCAAGACCCGCAACGAAATATGTCCTTGCTCGTTTAACCCGAAATCTATATCGCGAAACTCGTGTACAATATACCTATGGCATTTCGGAAGAAAAGACAGGTATTCTGGTGGACGGTGACCCTTGTGGGAATCATGGTGGGAATTCGCGTACTCTATGCCATCGCGACCCCGCAGGTGTTTTACAATTCCGATAGCGGCGGGTATTTGGGATTAGGGAAGGGAATGTACGCAAGCCCATCGCTTCCTACTATTATTAACCCATACCGCACACCTCTATACCCGCTGTTTTTTCAAGGAATTCTTATGGTAAGCGGATATGGAGAAAGCGTACCCGAAACGCCGGCGTTTTTTCAGGGAGCTTCTGTGGTAGCCGCAACGCAGTCGATACTTACCATCGCGGCATTTCTGCTTCTGTTTTTTGCCTTACTGTCGTTACCGTTGCCAACATGGATGAGCTGGTGTTTGACGCTTGGTATCTCCTCGGATTATCACCTTTTTACTTGGGAGCGCACGATGCTTACTGAAGGGCTTGCTATCCCGTGGATCGTAGCGCTTAGCGCAGCGATGCTCTTTACCCTGCGTGCGCGCAAAGCGTGGTGGTACCTCGTGTTGGAGGGTTTATTTATCCTGGGATTTTTGTTGCGGCCGGCATTTCTCTTTGTGCCGTTTGTTGTAGTGGGCGTGTTACTTTTACACCGGCGTAAAGCCGCGATGGTTATAGTGGGGGCGATCATGCTTGCTATATACCTTCTCGTTCCTTTGGGATACGCGAAAGTAAACGAGCACTACCATCATTATTTCGGCATTCAACACGTAGGGGACATCGATCTGTTAGGGAGGATATTAGAGTTTCGTCTCCCTGTCGATGCGGCAACAAACTATCCTTTCTATTATGAAGCGGTCATCGATAGTAGGAAGAAAGGAATGGTTTTTCCAAACCCCTTCCGATTTCTCGAATATTATGACCCGTATATTTATATGGAAGGAAGTGACGGCGCCGTGCATTTAAATGAGCTCCCTGGTTTTAACAAAACCGTTATTCTCCACACCATACCTACATACGTCAATCACATCATCCTGTCTCTGCCAAAAGTTCTGACAGAGGTATGCGACTTTATTACGATACCGCCGGACACCTCGGCCATAGCGTCATTTTTCCGCGTACTTCGGGGTATCGCTATTGCGATGCAATACACATTTTTTGCCGTGCCGATTTTTTGGTTTGTCAGCGTCTATCAGTGTATACGGAAACCCTCATCCATACTGGCGGCGCTCGTCTTTTTTGGCGCTTTGGCCGTAATCCAGCTTTTGTTTACTGCAAGTGTGGTGTATACGGATGTCGATCAGCAATTTGGGAGAATCATGGCGGTTGTTCGTCCGCACATGCTATTGTTTTTAGGATTGTGGATGTATCACGCTTGGACACACTTGCGCACCCGAAAACGTATGTTTTTTTTGGCATAAGTAAAATAAACGGTTACTACTCTCCATGACTCTCGCGCTGTTTCGGGTTCTGCGTCACGGCGCTGTTACGTCGGCACGCCCAATTGCGGGTCCTGTCAACTGCGCGTTCCGAGCGTCGTCCTCGTCCCGCACCAACCCGATATAGTGTCTATCACATCTTCTGACCGCATCCATACCTTTGGGGTATGTACTTTAAGTTCTTCGTAGCATTCGTGCGGAACTCCGGGAACGCTGGAAATCCTTCGCAGTTGCCACCCGCCCGCATCACCCGTTCATCGTATGTTTTACGATGAACGATGAACCACCCTTGCTCATTACGGTACCACGCGAATCCAGATGTTATCACCGCCTTCCAGCTTCCGGTAATGCGTACGGATATACTCCTGAGTTTTATACGGCAATAGATTCATGATGTAATCATCCAAAAACACGCGTTTCAGTTTCTTTTCCTCCAGGGAATTTTCAATTGGCATACGGATCAACAAATCAGAATGATCAGCATTCACGTATCCCGGAATCGTATAGGCAATTGGCCGGAATAAAATAGCCTGAAACACTGGTTCATCCGGAGGAAATTTTTTCCATTGCGCTTCAATAGTGCGCTGTTGATCAGTAGTGGTCATGGCGGCATGATACGTATTGGCGGCAACGGCAGACCGTGCCGCGTATCCAAACGCAATAAGAAACACTACAAGTGCGGCATTTCGCCGCCACACCGTATTATTTCCAAACGCACGGACGAGTTCTGAAAGCGCTACTGATCCAAAAATGGCATAAAACCATAGTGTCGGCAAAAAATATTGCACGAATGCAGACGATGGAACCATGAGAAATATCCATTGGGCGATACCCGCCAGTCCCAGGGCAATTTTGAGCATATTACGGCTGTCTGAGAGTTTTTTCAGAGCTACGGACCAGGCAATTTCAAGTCCTCCAAATCCTATCATCGGTAACGCCCAGATATAAAACCACGTAAAAGGTTTGGCGACACCCCCATACATAACATTATTGCCGGGCTGTAAAAAAAATGTTACCGGTATGGGATACCGAAGCCCTGAAATAAACGTTAAACTATCGGTGATATCTTGTTGGATAAGCTGGGGTAACGCTCCTTGCAGATAAAAATAGCCAATAAACAAGATCCCTGCAACGAGAGCGCCACCGACCAGATCTAAAAATACCGTGACGTTTCGGGTCAACATACTCCACAGCAATAGAACACCAAAAACCACTACCACTGCCGGAATAATTTTTACGAGAACAAGTACCGATACGGCAAACAGAAATCCGGAAAGGATCGTTAGCTTATGGGATCGTCTGGTCAGCCCGTGAGTCAATACCAAAAATGCCGTCATGAAGACGAAAAGCATCAGATTGTCCGGGCGAATCTGCATCCCCGCGTACACAGTAAACGGGTCCAGAAGTATGAGAGGTAGACTAAAAAGCGCTGCGATTTTTCCAAACAGTTTTCGCACCAGAAGAAAACTCACCAACAGTCGTAAGATATACAAAATTATCATCACATAGCGCGCAACATATAGCGTGCTGAAGAAAAACCCCACTTTGGCAATAATTGGGACGAATAGCCAATAGAAAAGTGGGGTATAGGGACCAATATAAAAGTCTGTGTATGGTTTGAGTCCCTGCATAATGACGTAGACAATTTGCATATGGTAGAACTCGTCACCATCAAATTGGTAGTGATAGCCGGCCTTAAGAACCGAAGCGCCCAGATACACGACGAGTCCGATAAAACCGGACAAAAGAAGGAAAGGCAAAATTTTTTTTACCAAAGGTAATACTCGAGGTATGAATTGATGGAATGGTATCCCCAGTGGCGCAGTTTTTCCCATATCAGTTCACCGACATTATACAACCCACTATTAGATTACTGGCAAGAGATCAAATTATGAGTTTCGTGCTATTTCGGGTCCTGCCTCACGGCGCTGTTGGTCGGCACGCCGTGATTCTTGCATCGTCAAGGTCCA
>CAZOTW010000018.1:0-21364 GCA_964582845.1 uncultured Gammaproteobacteria bacterium | reverse complement strand
ATTTAAAAAGGATGGTTTCTTGGAGAAATATGTGCCTGAAGAATATCAAAAATTCCCTTATATTCCTCAAGCCGACCTGCAAATAGTATTGTCATCTTTTTTAAGGACTTGGCAAACCTGCGACGTTGCGTTTCTACTGAAGGACGAAACCGTTTGGTATCGACAAAATGCGAAATGACGGTGATTTTTTTTGGATCGGCACCCTCGAGCAACAACGCATCTTTCGTTTTATTGGTGAGTGCGATAATATGGTCAAGCTCTTCTCTGGCCCTCTTTTTGAACACTTTTCTTCCTCGTATTCCTTCGTTGTTAAACGGTATATTCTCTAAAACTGTGGCGATAACCTTACCAACATATCCTTTCTTTTTTGCATCCAGACACTGCTGCGTATAACGAAAGTACGTTTCTGCTGTATGTACCAGATCGAAGCCCTTCAACCTTTCTTCCAAACCAAAAAGGTAATGCGCATCAACAAAAAGTCTGTTAAGAATCGGTCTCGCGAAGCGAGATCCTGCCCCGCAGGACACATCCATGGGACTTGGGAGCTTCACGACCGGAAAGGCAAAATGATCATGGTAGGGGAAAAGTGATCCAAACGCAGTGATGTCAAAATCTTTGACTAACGGCTCAAAAAACTGCATCTCATATTTGTTGAGAAATTTTCCGCGTACTATCGCGATTTTGGGCTTCATATGCTCGGTACAATTGTCGGATGATTCGTTTTCCAGATGGTCATTGCCCCGTTGGCAATATATTGAAAATATCCGTACTGTTCAAACGAGTCCGGTTTGTCTGTTATTATATACGATGGCTTTGTGTTTCGTAACTTCGTGTAATCTAGCTTGTCACCCTCCTCGTTTGTAAATCTCGGCGTGTATGTAGGCATCCAGCCGTAATAAAAATTGAGGACCGGAATCGATTCCCGCGCGAGAAACGGCTGGGCGCAGCAGCTAAAATCTACAACATAAAAATCCGACGGGTCCCGTTGGCGAAGCGTGTGTACAATATCTGATTCTTGCCTTCGAAACGGCTCAAACGCATCACGCATGGTCGAAGTAGCTACCACATACGTCCATACTATACTTGCGGCGCATAGGCCATAAACCACATACTTTCTTTTTCCGTTCATGTCCCATTTCTCTAAACAAAAACAGATAGTAAGGAGTATCGGAACCACGAGGAACCCAACAATACGCTGCGGCACCCGAAAGGAATTAGTGACAGGAAGTATATGGAATACCCAGTAAAACGGAGAATACGGACATTTTAACGCCAGATACAGCGCGCCTGCTAGTATCAAGACGAGCGCATAGCGGACTTCCCGTTTTTTCCACACTCGGTGTAGCGTAGCCAAAAAAATAAACGGCACGATGCTGATGAATGCAAAATATTCATACCAGTTAAAATAAAATCCCAAATGCCGCTGGAAGAATGGCCGGTCAAAAAACGCCACGCGCCATGGGATGATGTATGACAAGGGCAACAGCCACGCATGGAGCGAACCTGCATATGGATCGATGACCCATGGACGTTTGAAATATGGCGCCACGTACACAAGATACGGTAACAACTTCGGAGAAGAAAATAATAGAAAAAATCCGTAAATGGTTATGGTTTCCTTAATACTTTGTTTCCAAGAACGCTCATGGCGCAAGATTTTATAGAGCGACAAACACACGTACAATACGCTTAATAGCCACGGAGAATATACGTCCGATGACAAATACATAATCGCATAGATAATTCCTACACACGCCATATGAACGCTTGTTGGACTAGGCATAAAAAATAAATAGAAGATGTAGGGCGTCACCGCATAGGACCCAAATCGTTCAATGTGCCCGCTGGTGACCAGTGCCGCAAATGCACCGGATAACTCATACAACATAGCTCCCCACGCAGAAATCCATGGCTTGATACGCAAAGATCGAAGAAATAGCCACATGGTACACCCCGCGACCATCATCGATACTCCGATGAGCACTTTTAATCCGGTCTCTGGGCCAAAGAGGAGGAAAATCGGTATGTACCAGGGGCTCAATATGATCGATGTCGGATCACCGGGAGGATAGATTCCAAGCCCTATGTAGTTGTTCCATGCAAAATAATGTACCGGATCTTTAATGGCCCGTATGGCATACCCCACCCACGGTACAATTAATTTGTAATCCGTGTCGAAACGAAACGAAAGATTGTTTGTGGCGACTGCAAGCGGAATTAGACACGCAAGCGCTACTATGAAAACAGGAAGATAGCTACTAATTTTTCGAACCATCACGTATTGTGCGAAGGACAGCTTCCCCGAATTTTTTCCAGGAATAGGCGCGAGATCGTATTATACCCTTTTGACTGAATGTTGTGCGAAGGTTTTCATCGCTTGCGAGTTGCTCCATTGCCCCTGCTATCTCGTCCATGGAATGCGGATCAACAAGAAGCCCTGCGTTTCCGATAATTTCCGGCATTGCCGATGCGGTAGACCCGATAACCGGACACCCAGAAGCGAACGCCTCCACAACTGGAAGACAAAATCCTTCGTGAAGCGACGGGGAGACAAGTGCCGTTGCTCCTCGATAATACGTTGCAAGCTCGCTGTCGGGTACAAACCCAAGCTGCCGGACACTATGCTCAAGGTGATATCGTGCAATCGTTTCGTCAATCTCTCTGTCTCTCCAAAAATCACCGCCGATAAGGAAAAGGTCGTATGGCTTCTTTTGCATTTTGCAAAATAATGCAAATGCGCGAAGAATCGTCGGCACATTTTTCCCTGGCTTGAGCGCTCCGACAAAAAGAAAATACGGCTTCTTTCCGACAAACCGTTTGCCTCTGTGAGAAAAAGCGCTATCAACACCCGGATATGCGACGGTGATTTTGCTCTCATCAACATGATAACGCTTCTTGAGATCGTCTGACACTGCATGCGAAATGGTCACTATCCTATCTGATCGGGCAACCAGATCCGCTGTTTGCTTTTTCAATTTTTCGTATGATCCTGGATATGACTTTGGTGTATGCAGAAATCCGATATCGTAAACAAAACCGATCTTATGTGCCGTCGTTTTAGGTAATGCTTGCGATAATCCTAAAAATACGTCAACCGGGTGCACCTGCATTTCCAAAGGCAGCCGTACGGAAAACCATCCCACCGTCGGATGCAACACCTTGTCGATCATCCGGGGGCCAAACGCATCCATCAATTGTTGATCAATGCGAGTAAAGCTGTACAGATAATAGATATTATCTTTATCCAACGCGCCCAGCTGGCGTAACAAATTATACGTGACCCTATACACGCCAACTTTTAGTCGATTATCGCGAATGGATAATGCTCCCGCATCAACGCCGATTTTCATAAAAATATTTTATATACTTTCTTATCCCATCCAGTATGCCCAATGTCGGAGTCACCATCGACCGCACACTCACTTCGCGCCCAAATCCAAACATACAGCGTAGCGCCCATTCTGTTTTCGTAAATAAAAATACTGGGAGTAAAAATTTCGGTCGGTGCTTGAGAAAAAAATACGTCTCATTACTAAAAAAATCAAAACACCATTGGATCCGCCCTTCACTTTTTCTCGCTCCTCCAGTTTCTTCTCGCAAATGCTCCACTTCCGCTTTCGGTTCAAAAATAATTTTGTATCCCATTTTCTTCGCGCGAAGAGACAAATCAGACTCAAAACGGAGCGCATTTCCGGTAAATTGCTCATCAGCTCCACCGAGCTTTTTATAGATATCTTTTCTCCAACAGGTGTTACATCCGATCACCGTATCAACTTCCTGTCGGATTGTCGAAGAATACCCATCGGAAAACCGGCCAAGCCAATTGATGCGCCCAGTATCTCGCCGGTTGGGCTCAACAGGTTGATCTTTCGTCACAGCTCTCCCGACCGTCGCCGCAACCTTAGGATCTTTGAAATTTTTCAAGTGGTTTGCTATCAATCCTGGTTTGACTACCACATCGTCGTCTAGAAACAATACATACTCGCCTTTGGCGGACAACACCCCGACGTTCATTGCGTGCGTCGTACTGGGCTTTGGAAGATATATATAATGAAGCGTTAGTCCCAATTTCCTACCTATCCGCCTCATTTCCTCCTTATTTTGCCCCTCTTGCTCAACAATAACAACCTCACTCTGCGAATTAACCCCTGAGGAAATACTCTTAAGTAGCCTCAATAAACTCGTTTTTCGTTTATATGAGGGAATAACAACAGATACTTGCTTTACCATAATATTGTATTAGGCATCTTTGTCATTGAGAGCATTTCGTAGAACCGTTTCGTTCAGTTTTTCCCGCAGCTCGCGAGGTGCAAAGGAATGAATCTTTCTAAAATTGCCGTCTTCTTTTACAAAAACCATGTCAACAGAAGCGAGCGCATAATCTATCGGGCGATTATAACCACCAAATATGTCGTAAACAACAAATCCATGCTTTTTCATATAGCTCACTATATCGAAAAATTGAGGTCCATTTATATGAAATTGAAAGAAATGCACCTCAAGTATAAATACTTCTGTTTTCTTGAACACTTTCTTTGCACCATCGAGGACAAAACGTTCAGCGCCCTGCACATCAACCTTAATCAGATAAGGTCCATTTAGATGCTTTTCTTTACACAACGCATCAATGGTAACCACTGGAACTTTCCTAGAAACCCCGTCAACGTAGCTTCCGTCAGTCTCTTTATAGATCGAGGAACCAAAAAAATCTGGATGAACATTAATCTTCGTTGTTCCCGATCTGGGGCCCGCTGCTGCTATGACATATTCTGCTTTATATTTTGAAGATATTTGTTTCAAATCGCGCTCAAACTCACGTAAAGATTCTATCAGAAGATGCTTGGCGATAGGAAACGTTTTATATAATTCAAACGTGCCGACACCCGCGCCAACATCGATGACTGTTTTAGGCCCGAATCCTAATCTTGAAATATGAGCAAGAACTTCGGCGAGCGTTGTTCTTCTGTCTTCTCCGTGTTTTCCAGTCCTATGAACATCTAAACCGCAGAACCTAAACACGCTCTTTACTGCTTTCTTTAACAATTTCATAGGAAACAAATCATATTTTGATATATAAAGACGTTTCCTTTTTAAGATTACGGATAAATATCACGACATAAAAAAGCGAGGTACATATCTCTGTTATAACCGTTGTATAACTTGTCCCAATATATCCGTATCTCGGAATTGCGTATAAATTAATTAATATATTAATAGCAAGTGAAACTACCAACGGTAAAATTAAATATTTGGTTTTCCCAAAGGAGAGGATTATGTAGAAAAAAATGCTGTTAAGAAAGAAGAATGGTGTTGCTAAAATTAATATTTTAAACGGTTGCATACTGGAAAAAAATTTGCTTCCACCGAGAATTCTCATAATGAATGGCGTAAATGCGTAACCACAAAATATGGTGATTAAGGATAAACCAAATAGCACAATCAGAGTATCGCGCAATAAGCGCTTATATTTCTGATAATCGGAATGAGTGAAGTACTTTGACCAAAGCGGGAATATGCTTGCCATATAAAGTCCCCATAACATCAAAATATTTTCTAATAATTTATAAGATAAACCGTAGATACCGACTTCCGCAGGAGACCTCATCAACGACAACATTATGGTATCAACTTTAAAATATAGTAGGGCTAGAAAAGCACTAATACCTACTGGGATGCCCAGCTTCAATAATTTTTTGACCAAGTGGATATCTAAATAAAATCTAAACGCGAGATACTTTCTAACAAACAAAAAAGCTGCAATGAGACCGGTCAAGTTACCTATAAACACTGTTCCGATAATGAAATATAAATTCAGGTGGATTCTAGTAAACCAGAAAACCATAATAACCGTCACAAATTTCATTAATATATCCAAATAAGCTACTAAATCTAAGCTGAGTTGCGATTGCAGTATTGAAGTTCCATATGAAACCATGTTACCGACGGCAACTGCAAAGACGCCAATAATAATTGCAGTCTTCAAATAGTTCGAATATGGAAACAAAAATAGTACGATTATTGGAAAAACTATCGATAGAACGTTAAGAATAAGTTTTAAATTGAAGAAACTTGCTTTTACCAAGACAGGCTTTTCTTTATCGCTCGCGAATTCACGAACAACAATTTGATTAAAACCGATATCAGAAAGCACAGCGAAGAATGAAATGTAAGTAAAAACGAGAGTAAAGTTTCCATATCCTTCTGTCCCTAAATATCTTGTTAAGAGACTAACACTAAGAAGCGACAATAACACTGACACTCCCCTCGATCCGAATTGAGCAAACGTATTTAGAGCTATTCGTTTATATATAGAATTATTATTCATCAATGGTTAAGAGTACCATGAAATTGATATATTGACAAAATCATAATGAAATTACAATATCCAATCAAGAATTAATTGTGTACAAAAAATCTGCCCAAATTATCATCTTAATAGCTGTCTGTTTACTTCTGTACACTCCACGCGTTTTCGCTATCTCAACGTTCGTTAAATATCCCAAAAATCCAATATTAGCACCAGGTCAGAACCCCAGTATTCTTTATAAAGACGGCCAATACAAAATGTGGTACGAAGTAAACTATGGACAAGGGTGGAGAATAAATTATGCATATTCGCCAAACGGTATTAATAATTGGTTAGTACCGTATCAAACTGTTATTCCTGTAGGTACCCCCGATGGATTCGAAATGGATGAATCAAACCCGTACGTTCTCTATGATGATTCAGCTCATTTGTATAAAATATGGTACACAGGAGCAAGTTCCAACTGGGCTTTACCTATTCCAGATCGATTTAGACTAGGATACGCAACTTCTCCAGACGGCACAAATTGGACAAAATATGGATGGGTATTAAAAGGAACAGACGGAAGTTGGGATGCCGGAGGCATCGCCAGGGGAGAGTCAATTATCTACAAAGATGGACTGTATCATATGTGGTATGCGGCCACTGATACGAGCGTCTTTCGTTGGCGAATTGGATACGCTACCTCTCCAGATGGCATAAATTGGACAAGGGAAAATAATGGATTACCAGTAATAACGCCAACTGAACCTTGGGAACTTAGTCAAGTAGAATACCCCAACGTTATCTATAATAACGGGCTTTATGAAATGTTTTATGCCTCAAGCGCAGGAGACGTTACAACCCAACTAGTCTACGCTACGTCAACCGACGGCATAAATTGGACAAAGCCCCCTGATAAAAATCCACTACTTACTGGAACACCAAATAGTTACGACGGCGAATTAATGACTGGTCCATCCCCCATGCGCATGTCTGATGGGACTACGCTATTATGGTTCTCAGGAAATGTTAGCTATATCCTTCTCGCGTCAGATGGAGAGTTTCCTCCTCTAGAAACCTCCACCCCTACCCCCTCTCCCACTTCAACGCCGACGCCGACGCCGACACCTATCCCACAGGTTCCGACAAAACTAGTTATCCTCATCCCCGGCATGACGGCAAGTTGGAATTTTAATGACTTATTCAAATGCCAAGATTCAAATTCTCAGTGGTCGTTCATGCCATTCGCGCCACTGGTTTATAACCCGCTCATCAATAGTCTCAAAGCGAACGACTGGAAAACGTCAACATTTAATTATGATTGGCGAAAACGCGTAACTGACAATGCTCAACGTCTAAAAACATTCATTGATGCAAACGTACAGGCTGGCGAGAAAGTAGACGTTGTTGCCCACAGCATGGGCGGACTCGTTGCGCGAAGTTATATCGAACAGGAAGGAGCACAAAACAAAATCGATAAACTCATAACCGTCGGTACGCCCCATAAAGGCGCTGTTGATGCCTATCCTGCATGGTCTGCTGGACAAGCGTGGGGCGGAGACGTTATGTGGCGATTATACGTTACCTGGGTCGAAAGAAAGTGTGCACCGAAAACAAATCATAACGATCGCGAAGCAATTCAGCAATACGCCCCTTCCATCCAAGATACCCTGCCAATCTTCGATTATCTTATCGATAACAAAACTAACCAGACAAAACCGGTGGGGTCGATGAACGCCCAAAATACATGGCTCTTATCTTCCATATTCAAAAGTCCTTTCAACGGAACTACTGTGGGGACGCTTTCGGGTAATAACGAAAAAACAAGCCTCGCGTTTCGAGTAGATGCGCCAAATCCGCAGGAAGCAAATTTGGGATATTGGGAAGATGGAAAACCAGTCAAAACCGTTACGACAAAGGCAGGGGACAATAGGGTGCTCACGATGAGTAGCACTCTTCCTGATGCGAATAGTCAGACCATGAATGGTACTCATACCGATATAATTTCGACCAAATATGCAATTGGCAAAATTCTCGATTTTCTTGACGCGACAAACCAAATTGCCGCGATGATGGCAACGCAAAATGTAGGAAACGCTCAAGGCTCCCTAGACATCAACACCATCCCACCAAAGAAACATAAGGATTTTGATCGATTTATCAAACCGTATATCACACCTAATTCAGGTCTTTTTATCATCGCCTATCACACAAAGCTCTGGGTGATGGATCCGATGGGTAAATTCATGAAAGATACCGATGGCCTTGTTTCCTATCTTAATCCGAAAGCTGGTATGTATAAATTATTTATGTGGCACAGTGAAAAAGACGCGCTTATTATCGTCGCACAAATTTTACCGAACAACGTAAACCTCTGGAGAGAATATCCCATCAACCACCGTTTCCCTCAAATCCGTACCCTCTGGTTTGACCCCAAACACCCGAAGGAAGATATCCTACACTAATGTTCTCTATTTTCTGTAATTAGTTCGTATAACGACTTGTTAGTTCTTGTTGTCTAGTTCTAGAACATGATAACAACTACACACACCGGATGTGTCTAGCTAACACTATTAAAGCTCTATTTCCAGAGATAATTTTTGCAGGACTTTCACAGATTCTGTTTGATGTCGCGTGAATCTTGTTTCTTTGGAGTAATGTGCGACATTAAATAGTAAATTCGCGAGATAATCTCACAATTTCCCACTTCATAACGGTAGTATATACGTAGTATATACTACGTATATATCATCTCTCGTCTGTCAACGGGGTGCACATACTGGCTGAGCATCTTAGCCTAGACCCAGTTAGTCATTATATGTTTATCTTATTTTTTAAACCTTTCCTTTATATCCATCCGTGAGTATTTCGTCCGTAATCCAATGAGACGTAAGAATTATTAGCTTTTTCATGTCCTCTATAGTTAGGACTCCTATCTTTTTTTCATAATGAGTTTCATCGTTTCCTAAATCCTTTGCGAGACCAGATGTTATTTTTATTTTTTCTGAATCGATATCATTAGCGATGAGCCATCCCAATTTATGGTCTTTTACGTATTTCGATTCCTTGCCTTTTGCTTTAATCAAAAAATCCTTAATCAAAAATTCTAGAGCCTTTCTATATCCTGGTCCACAAATTAGATCTAATTCCATTTCTTCTGCTATTTTTGCTTGTGTGCATATTTTTACAAAGTCGGGCGAAAGTTCCTCAATTTCTTTATCAAATTGTTCTGGTTTAAAGTAGGGTCGAACAAAGCTGTTCTTTAAAAATACGTAATTGTCTGACCCATAGCTTCTACTTCCTGGAGATGATGCATAGTATGCGATAAAAACAGTTT
Organism: uncultured Gammaproteobacteria bacterium; assembly: GCA_964582845.1. Lineage (GTDB taxonomy): Bacteria > Patescibacteriota > Microgenomatia > UBA10105 > UBA927 > CAZOTW01. The sequence goes on along the minus strand of CAZOTW010000018.1, from coordinate 11,738 downwards.
GACAATCTAACCGAGGACATCTAAATATAGCTTGCACTAAATGGCCATTTCCGTAATCACTATATGATTTGCCCAAAGCTCCGAAAAACTTTGCCTCAATTCCATGTTCACACACTGGACACCTGTCTGGATATTTATCAATAATAACCGAATCTGTTTGGCCGTTTAAATCCTGATATGATAATTTAAGCGACCTTGTATCTCTGGCCATATTTAGTTTGAGAGCACTGAGCTTGCACGTCTTGGCTGAAAACTCGGGTCTCGAACCGTAAAATCTTATAATTTTCGTTTTAAATGCAGTCCAAAGACATATTAATACAATAACCCGCATTTGCAATAGCGAGCACAGAAAGGCGTTTTTGGATTCCGCAAATCCATTTTCTCAATTTCAACGCGGAGCGGCCGAGGGAAGATATAGTACTCTAATATTGTAAGGGGAATGCCCAAAATTTGGATCGCATAATCCACTCGACCACAGGAATAATTGGTGTAAATGAGGTTAAACTCTGTATTATTATAAGCCAAAAATTTACTACAAGAGATATAATTCCTATCGCAAATCCTTCTAAAATGCTAAATGTATAACCACGTCTATTGCTCAAAAAATATATTAAAATACTTAAAGGAGTGTAAGTAATTAGCGATGAAATTACGAAAAAATCAATTAAAGGAAAGGCAAAATAATCCATCGATGGCGCACGAAGGTATCCGAGGTAGAAATACCATAATACATGGACTATCCAAATAAATAGAGGCCAAATAAGTATTTTCCACATATCATGTCTACTATAACACTAACTCTATGCATCTACATATCATGGTTTTACCCCAAACACCCCACAGAAGATATCCTCCACGAACAATCGATTAGGGCTTAGAGACAATCTAAAGCTTGAATAGTTCCTTGTTTTATATTAAACTGCCCCGTACTATGGGCGAAAGGATTATTGTCGATGGGCCATCAGGCGGCGGAAAGGGAGTTGCAGTTAGCTTTCTTAAGAACCGAGGTTTCCAAAGAGCACGAGGCTTAGCCACGCTTGACCCGGATCAACAGAGTGACCAAACTCCAGAAGCGCAACAAATACTTCGAGAAGGCGGTCTTGTGGGTAAAAATCCGATCGAACTTCTTCTTCACGCCGATGTGCGTACTCTCAGTGCAGCACTAGAAGTTCTGGACCGGGCAAGGATAGTCCAAGAAGAACATATTGCCACACTCGAAGGGGATGTTGTTATCGACGGAAGCTATATTTCTGAACAGACCACATTAATGCTCATAAACAAGATCCGATCGGAACCGACAATACAACAAATAATACGACTCCTAATTGCTTCTATGAAAGAACATCGTTTGCCGGCGACGGGCATTGTCTATGTCTATGCGACTCCCGAAGTTCTTGCCCAGCGTCGACAATCCGACCCTACTATTTCAGAGGCGGAACTTGCAATGTTTCCACAGGTATTAGGCGTCGAACTGGCCGAAGAAAAACCTTCGCAACGGTTAACAATGCCGGACGGCTTTCCCTTACTTGCCATAGATACAGGCAGAGTTTCATTTCCGGAAGAAACGAGATTGATCAATTTATTCGTTAATTCTCTACGGTAAATCTTCGTTTACCCCAAATACCCCGTGATTTTTTGATATACATCCCATACATTTTATGGTAAATTGACGTCCGGTGTATGCTATGTGGACGCTGACAAATTTTCTCTACTTATTTTTTGTTACTTTCCTACCCACCGTTTGGATCGTACGTTTCCTTGAACCCTTCCTCTGGTCCTTCTATAAGATTCCGGAACACATTCTTATCATTGCGACGAGTGATCGAAAAATTGATATATATATCTATACATGTGCGCTTATCATCTTCTGTATCATATGGTCTATCAATTCCGTTTTATATCTTTTTTTGAAAAAGCGTACGACGTGGTTTTCCCAAGTTGTCACACTCATCGCCGCAACAGGGGTTTGTTATTTTCTTTTTGTCGCACCGTCGAACCTTTTTTTCGCTGATCAATTACACGCAGCCATCATTCCAATTTTCCTCTTCTTTTTTGTGCTTTGCGTAGTCCTGCAAAGGACTATACCAACATCGTGGATGGAGGTGGGAGTGGGACTCATTCTTTTGAAATACTTCCTTCCGCTCGTATTTGTATTTGATGCGGGAGCAAATCCAATAGAGCTAGTATTCTTCTACCCGCTTCTGTATTTCGCGATTCTTATACTTATTCCCGTTATCATCATTGTTCGCCGGCTCAAGCTGCAAAACGCAATTGCTAGACAATGTACAAAGCTGCGAATGTCTATGGTACTTTTCTCCCTTATTGTTTTTTCTCTTCTGGAACTGATGCTCAAAAGTCATTCGGGCTTTGATATGTATTTTACTCTCACGCCTGCATATCAATTCGTTCATGACGCAACACCGTTTGTTAACCTCTTAAGCCAATATGGAGCACTCTATCTGATTCCATGGATTATGTGGCTCATGCTATTTCCGTCTGTCCCGGTTTCGGCAGTTGTAGGCACTATGGTGACTATTATTCTCCTTGTGGGATATTTTACTCTATTACTGTCCGTACTTGGGCGCTTAATCAGAAATGTGTGGGTATTTGCTCTCACGGTATTGGCGATATGTTACTACACGCTTCTTATACATTTTTGGGGCTTTGCGGATGCCATATCGCTTGTCTCAATGCCCGCGTTTACCCCTCTCCGATTTGGGATATATATCATTCCCTTGGTACCGCTTGCTGCATATGCCAAAAGCAGAAGGTCGATCTACTTTCTCTTATTTTTAGTAATGAGCGTCATTCTCTTCTTCTATTCGATTGAAATTGGCATCAGTCTTTTGTGTGCGGGTATCGGGACAGCGTACATTCATGCGTTGACAAGGAGGAATGAACGGTTTCACTGTTTCATGCGCTACACCTATATCATTATCGCGTCGCTTTTGGGTTGCGTAGGCATACTGAGTCTTTTTACCCTTGTTCGTACGCACCAATTCCCACAGATGTCTCTCTATACCTATTTTGCTCGGATGTTCGGGAATGGTTTTTTAGCGCTCTCCATGCAAGGACAAACCGTGGTAAGCCTAATCATCTTTATCGCTTTTTTGGGCATCGCGAGCGGAATATTTTTGTTGGCAAAGAAAGATAACCTTCGCGGGTTAATTTTTATATATCTTGCACTTATTCAGCTGACTCTTCTCCCGTATTATATGAACAGAAGTATTTTCCCGACGCTGTACCCATTGGCATCTCCGGCACTTGTTATCTGTGGCATGATTGTTGACTGGGGAATTGAAAAATATACGTACGTTCGAAACAACTTCGCGTTGGTGGTCACGGTTTTCCTCTGCGGGATCATTGTGACATTTGGCGGGACAAGAGGGCTAGATATATCATTCCGCAATCTCATACGTGGCGGCCAAATCATCTCAGACAGTCAAAATTTTATAGACGCTGCGTTTCATGAGTGGGAGATTAAAAAAACTCCTCAGTATGCGTTTCTCCGAAAAAATCTTCCCACAGGCTGTCCACTTGCATCGATCTACGCTCATGAACAGGAACTTATGGCATCTTTGAGCGTTCCTCCTGCGTTTGCCCTCTCGTTTATATTTGGACTTATGGCAACGAAAGAACAAATTGATACGCTGCAATTTAACGCCAAAGATGGTCGTATTTGTTTTTTTATTGACCTTGCCAATTTGTATAACAAAGACGATCTCCTTATTAATGTATATCCGTATCTCTGGAATACTCTTGCTCCGAGAGCAACGCTTCTTACCGTTGATGGGAAACAGGGGTATGGGCTTTTTGAGATTAAAGCACCGTAACTTGAATCTACTTCTGTGGGCCCACCAGGATTTGAACCTGGGACCTTTGCAATGTCAATGCAACGCTCTAGCCAGCTGAGCTATGAGCCCAGAACAATTTCTAAGAATAAATTTTCTGGGTAAACCCAGAATAATTGCTTCGCATTTTTCTGGGTAAACCCATTATACATTCTACGAATTTTTCAGGGTGAACCCCTCTAAATACCGTCAACCCCTCAAAATCGGGATTGACGAGTCGTATTATATCACCTACACTTGATTTAAGGGAACATAAAATACATATGGGTGTAATCAAACGAATCGTTGCGGCGATTTTTGATTTTTTACAAGGGATTGTCGTCGTACTGGCCATTTTAGTGATGATTTACCTCTTCATCATGTCGCCGCAGGAAATAAACGGGGCTTCGATGGAACCAAATTTCCATAACGGCGAATACATCCTCACCAATAAAGTCTTGTACAAATTCCGTGAACCCGTGCGCGGCGACGTCGTCATCTTTAAATCGCCTCAAAACAAAGAAGTCGACTATATTAAGCGTATCATCGGCCTACCCGGCGAAACCGTGAAACTGCAAAATAATACATTTTACGTCAATGGGCAGAAAGTCGATGAATCGTACCTCGCGCCGGGTGTCATCGTATACGGAGGCAGCTACCTTGCGGAAGGTCAGGAAATTGTCGTGCCGCCCGGCACCTACTTCGTATCAGGAGACAACAGGCCCCATAGTTCCGATTCCCGAGAATTCGGACCCATCGCCCTTGGGGACTTCATCGGAGTAGCCTTCTTCCGCTACTGGCCGATATCGCAAATGGGAGCAATCAAACGCCCCGCCTACGCTATACAATAAAGAAGAAAGTGTCAGGATAACTTCTCGTGGATCGTTTTGAGGATTTTACTCGTGCTTTCCAGGTTTCCGCGGATGACAAAAACCAATCGCGCTTCAACTTTCGACTGGGTTATTTTCACGAGCCCATTCACCGACTGCGCTAAATCTTTCGCCATGGTATCAAGTTCTTCACTGTGGATGCGTTCAACCCGGTGCAGGGGTTTTTTATCTATCTGCGCCTTCAATCTTCTTGCCAAATCCTCGGCTCGTCTGACCGATGCGCTTTCAGACAAAATAGTCTTATACGCTTCCACCATCAATCGCACTTCGCCTAAGCCCGCAATAGCCCGTGCATGACCTTCTGTAATCGCTCCGGAGATAAGACCATCTTTTATCGCATCCGGGAGGGCCATAAGCCGCATCGTATTGGACACGTAGGATTCACTCTTCCCGACCCGTTTAGCAATCTCCGAAAGGGGCAAACCGAATTCTTCGATCAATCGTTGAAATGCCTGTGCGCGCTCAATGGGATTGAGATCCTCACGCTGTACGTTCTCAACGATCGCCATTTCGAGCATTCCCTTTGCCGTGGTTTCTTTCACAATGACGGGAACGGTGCTCAATCCGGCAAGCTTAGAAGCGCGCCATCGCCGTTCACCGGCAATCAGTTGATACCCTGCAGGAGTTTTTGCTACGACGAGAGGTTCAATAATGCCATGTTCTTTAATGGAATTGACCAGATCTCCCAAAGAATCAGGAGCAATAAGGCCACGGGGCTGCAGAGGATTTGCTTGAATAATATCAATATCCAAATGCAATACTTGTTGTGTGTCAGCCATGGATTACGCTGTGGGCAGGACTGATACGAATTGCTTTCCGCGGACAACGGAAAAATTTACCTTACCTGATTTGGTAGCGAATATAGTGTAATCTCGCCCCATCGATACCCCGTCTCCTGGATATACCTTCGTCCCCTTTTGACGAATGATGATGTTGCCGGGAGTGGCAAATTGGCGGCCAAAAATCTTCACGCCAAGACGCTTTGATACCGAATCTTTATTTCCTGCTGCTGTTCCACCTGCTTTTACGTGTGCCATATTTAGTAAATACTACAAATCTGCAAATACTACCAATACTACAAATAATTTAAACATTACGCCATTTATCCATTCATTTGTAGATTTGTTTATTTGTAGTATTTGTCGGATTACTTTTCTGTAACACAAAAAAATTCCTTTTCACTACTGCCTGAGGCCGACTATAGTCTATCGGCCCTTCCACGATAGTATATCCAAGGTTTTCACACATGTCAACAACTTTTTTCACGAAATAGGTATGACCCTGTATGGCGTATGCAGGCAACGCTATAATCACTTTCCCGCGCGAAGAGAGAATTGTATGCCAATTTCGTAAACAGCCTATATAGAGTTTTTCTAAGCCTTTTATAGTATTCCGTAGTTCTTCCGGGTCAGTCGGTTGCCTACTAGCGATGTCCGTAGAGCCCATATAGGGCTCTGTAACGATCGCATCCACCGAATTTGGGGGTAGGATATCTGCTATGTGCACAGCCTCGCTTACCAGCATCTTAACGATCTTTCCCGTGGCTCCTGGGTGCTTGCCAAGTAGCCAAATTAGGTTCTCATGTGCTTTCTGGATCACCTGTTTTGATATATCGCTTCCTATAACGTCCCATCCCGCAAGCAAACCTTCTCCCAAGACGGTTCCCATGCCGCAAAATGGATCAAGAAGCGTTTTGTGCTCCTTTTGGACAGTGGGCTTTGCGATATTGACGATCATCCGGGCTACCTTGGGCGGAAGCATACCAGCCTTGGCATCTGCGTACGGTCTTCCGAAATCACGCTCTCCCCATGCCTCAAACGGCTGTACTGCCAAAGTATGGGCCACGATATACGAAGAAGCATCGGGAACAATAACAAGCTCATGTACCTGATTCTTTTCAATAACCACACTGGAAAGCGCATTCCCATGGCGGGCCTCAACAAACCGAGCCTTCCGGCCACCAACTTCTAGCGCCTTTTTCATATCATGAAGAGTAGATCGCGGAAGCGATACGTTGCCGTAGGCACTCAAACCGAACGTAATGTCCTGACCCCCGGGCAAATACGGAACAATAGTCTGTGGCGCAAGCTCTGATAGGCGACCGACGACCTTGGCAATCTTCACCGTGCCACCGAGCGCCGATATAATTGCTGGCCCATCAAGTGATGGGACGGCAGGAACGTATGCAACATCAGGAGAAATAAGAGAGGCGTTTGGAAAGAAGCTTTTCAGTTCCAAAAAAGCTAATGCTGGCGTTCGGCCGAAAACAAATAAATACCCTGTCATGTTAACCGATTGCAACTATTTCCAGTTTCGTTTGGAGAGGTCGGAATCCTCGCTTGCGGCGATAGCGCACTTTGGATTTAAAACGTCGTACGTCAATTTTTTCTCCTTTTTGCTGCAAAACAATTTTCGCGGTAACTTTCGCCTTGGGCACGTGTGGTGTCCCAACCTTTGTGACCCCTTTATCGTTGGTCAGAAGAACGTTACTCAAGGTCACCGTTTCGCCTACCTTGCCAGGAATCTGCTCGACGACCACCGTGTCGCCAACTGACACGGTATACTGCTTACCACCAACAAGTACTACGGCAAACATATCTCCCAATTCTACTAGAACACTCACCGAATTGCAATGGTCCCATCGGACGTTTTGCCCTTCTTGATGGCCCAAAGCAACCCAAACGATATGGCCGTCGAAAGGATTGAGCTCCCACCATAGGAAACAAACGGCAAGGTAATACCGGTTATCGGGATAAGTCCCATGTTCATACCGGCGTTAATAAAAATCTGCGAAAGGAGCATAGCGAATAGACCGATAGAATAGATAAATACCCCTGCATCTTCTCGTAATCGCCTGTAAAGAGGCAAAACGATACGAATCAACAACAATCCATAACCGCTGAGGAGCAATAACCCGCCGACAAACCCTAATTCTTCTATAAGCGTCGCAAAAATGAAATCCGTATGGTGCTCGGGCAAAAACCGCAGATGGCTTTGCGTTCCCATCCCAAGTCCTCGTCCTATCGCCTGTCCACTCCCTACGGCAATCATCGCTTGAAGAGCATTGTAGCCGGCTCCGCGTGGATCAAGCGCGGGATTGAGGAAAGTGAGAATCCGATCTCTTTGGTATTGAGCAAGATGTCCCCATGCAAATGGGAAAATCATCGAACTAACCAGGAAAATGATGAGAAATAACCCGATGGGCAATCCTCCGGCAAGCAGCATCGAAGCCCAAAAGCTGCCGTAGACGATACTGCTTCCCAGGTCCGGTTGTTTAAATACCAGAAAAAATGGGATGGCAAATAACGCGATATGGAGTGGGATGTGTCGAAGTATTCGCGGTGAATATCTCACAAAAAAGTAAGAAAAGGCTAAAAGAAATAATGGTTTAGAAAGTTCAGACGGCTGCAACTGTATGCCAGCAAGGACTATCCACCGGGTCGCCCCGCGAATACTTGGCCCGAGATAAGAAAGCAACAAGAACACATTGCCCAGAATATAGCCGATAGGCGCAAACCACCAGAGCAACACCGGATCGACAAGCGAGCAAAGCGCCATGAGGACAAATCCCAAGGCGAGATACAAAAGCTGTTGCAGAAAAAAATCAAATCCAAGTGTCAGGAGCAAAAACAACCCAAATGACCCAAGACACAATAGAAGCAGGGCGGTTACCCAGTCGATATTTCGAGTGATTCTCCCCATGTTAGCAAACTCGCTAATGTTTCTCTTTTTATATTTTCCACCAGTTTGCCTGGTAGCGTATCATAGTTTTTCGGCAATTGCACTGAAATTCGTTCATCTATTTTACACCCTTTTTCTTTACGGAGAATTTGAACTTGACGGACAAGCTCCCGTGTGTCTCCTTCTGCTTTAAGTTCCGGAGTAATCTCCAAGTCTGCGGTTGTAAATTTTCCTTGCCCACCTTGCCCCGCTGACCAACGCAAGCTTTTGAGATTGAGCTCTTCCTTCATCAACTGTTCAATCTCCTTCGGTAATTGTTTCGGTGCGTGATATTCCATGCCAGCAAGAGGCTGTCTTACTTTTATTTTCTCGCTCTTTCGAAAGGCGTGGCCCCCGACAATCGTGGCTCTCGCCTCCTCCATAGCATGTTCTAATTCCTCATTGATCAGCTGTTTATTTGCCTCCGGCCAATTGGAAAGATGCACCGATTCTTCTTGGGTTAAATGCGTATAGAGCTCATCAGAAAGAAAAGGCACAAAAGGCGCAAGCACGCGACTTAGGATAGTCAATACATCATAGGTTGTTTCATAAAATGCCCGCTTTGATTCTTCATCTTCTGCCGTCGGACCCACTCGGTCACGGGAACGCCTCACATACCACTGCGAAAAATCCGTCACAAACCCCTCGATGGCGTTAGCTGCAGTTGATGGATCATGACCCTCAAGCGACTTCGTTACAAGATCGATTACACCATTAAGCTTACTTAAAATCCATTGATCAAGGATATTTGTACTTTGCTTTTTTTCCGCGGAGGGGTTCCATTCATCGACATTTGCGTAGGTAATAAAGAAGTTATAGACGTTCCAAAGCAATAAATGGAATTTTCTTCTCGTCTCATCCGCTAATCGATAGCCGAACAGTAAGTTCTGCTCCGGGTTGTGTTTAGCAAACATCCACCGCATGACATCAACGCCAATTTTATCCGCCCCTTCATTAAATTCTATGGCATTCCCCCAGCTTTTATGCATGGGTCTGCCATCTTCGCCGAGCATTGAACCGTACCCCAAAACACTTTTAAAGCATGTCTTTTTTTCCAAAACCGTCGACATGGCAATCATCGAGTAAAACCAGTTTTTAAATTGCCCGGGAAATGACTCGGTGATGAAATCCGCAGGATACCACTGACTCCAATATTTTTTATCTCCTGTATAGCTTAGCTGTTTCGTCGCCGGATCCACAAGAGTGGAGAACCCAACGATTCCGGCATCCAGCCAAACGTTACCGACATCATTTAATCGAGACACGATCTCGCCGCATTTTTCACATTTGATTTTCACCTCGTCGATGAAGGGCTTGTGCGGGCTATGGCCTTCAAACTCATTCCAACCCGAAACTGCTTTTTGTTTGAGTTCTTCTTTGCTGCCAACGACGGTAAACCACCCGCATTTGTTGCATTCGTAAATGGGCAACGCTAACCCCCAATAGCGATTGGGCTTACTGATGAGCCAATCATGCATGTTCGCAAGCCAGTCAAGTTCACGCTCTAAACCGAATGCCGGTAGCCATGTTATCTGTCGCGCCGTATCCATCATCTGCTCCCGCAGGGTTTTTTCTTCATTTTGCCTTTTGCCTTTTGCCTTTTCTTTTACATCCATGGAAATGTACCATTCATCCGCAACTTTCCAAACAAGCTCTGTTTTGCATCTCCAGCACGCCGGGTAGCGGTGCGTATAATTTTCAATTTTAAAAACGCACAATTTCCCTGCTTTTGTTTGTGCCTCCATATAGTCAAGAATGAGTTCGGGGTGTTTTTTGGCGTTTTTTCCCGCCAAAAATCCCATATGGGGCAAATAGTCCGCGTTATCTGCAATAACCGGCAGCATCGGTAAACCATATTTTTGACCGAGCTTAAAATCTTCGGCACCGGCCGAAACCGCGGTATGCACAAGTCCGGTGCCTTCGGTTGTGGTTACCGGCAAAATCAGTTGATCCGTAGCGACGACCGTATGAAACGTTTTGGGATTTTCAGAAGCAAGTTTGGCGACAGCCGAAAGGTCATCAAACGGCGCTTTATATTTAAGTCCTACTAATTCTTTCCCTTTCACAGTTTTAACGACGTTGCCGTCTTTCCCAAATACCGCTTCTACCCGCTCTTTCACGATCCAAAATGTGTTGCCGGTAAATCCGGTAACAAGACAATAGTCTAGGTCGGCATCCAGGGCAACCGCGATATTTGCGGGTATGGTCCAGGGCGTTGTCGTCCAAACTAATAGAAATTCGTTTGGACGCCCGACAATCGGGAATTCCATGTAAATAGACTTATGTGCCACTTCTTTATAATCTTCCGTCAGCATCTCATGCTGCGATATGGCGGTCTCACATCTGGGGCACCACGGCACGCTGTCACGCCCCTTATATATCCATCCTTTTTCAAAACAAGTCTTCAGAAAGTACCAAATCATGTAGTTATTCTCATCGCTCATCGTATAATACGAATTATTCCAGTCCACGATATATCCCAGACGCTTGCTTTGTTCTGTCTGAATGGCGCTGAATTTACGCACGCGCTCTTTACAAAGCTCGACGAATTTTGCAACACTCGCTTTTTTACGTGCCCCGAGCGGAGTCTTTGACGAAGTGGGGTCGCCGGGAACAAGATTTTCAATGTCCCTTTTATTTCTGATCCCTAACTCTTTCTCCACTTCCACCTCGACCCACAGCCCCTGACAGTCAAATCCGTTTTGGAACCGCTCTTTGTACCCGCGGAGCGCGTAAAATCGTTGCCAAAGGTCTTTATACGTCCTGCCCCACGCGTGGTGCACCCCCATGGGGTTGTTCGCCGTGATCGGGCCGTCCAGAAACGAGAATCGCTTTTCTGAGGCGTCGTTACGATGCAAATACTTATCCACGATCCCTTTTTCATACCACGACGCGAGAAGCCGCTTTTCCATTTCCGGAAAATTTACGTTCTGTGTGACGGGTTCAAACGTATGTTTCTTTACCATATCTTCTATATTACACCACAAAAAAAGTACCGTTTTTTTATAAGGCCGCGTTTGACGCGGGGTACCACCTTATTTTAGCGATAAGCTTATCTCCTATCACTTCTCTCTTATCGCACTTATTGATTGCTATCACGGGCTAAACCCGGAACGGTCTACCTGCCTTTCGGCGCTCTTCGTTCAGCTTCTCCCGTTGATTGCGGGATAATCATGCTTTTGACGACGCCCTAAGTATACCAAGTTAACAGAACTTCTTCAATGAACCGTCCCTTTGTCCCAATGTGTAACTTAACCTCTCAATTTTCGCATTTTGTGATTTCTCAGTTTTCGTAGTA
>CAZOTW010000017.1:0-22365 GCA_964582845.1 uncultured Gammaproteobacteria bacterium | reverse complement strand
AAATCAGTCGACTCAAAATCGAGCACGGGTTGGGGTAAAGGAAAAATCTGCGGTGGGGTGCTCTTTCGAGTTATGACGCAGATTTTCTCGGCAAGACTACACTATCGATGTATGAGATCGACAAGCTCCTTTGATCGGACCAATGGTCCTCCCAACGATCGCCTGCCCATCCCCGGGCCTCTTCGTCATATCGGGCTTTTTCTTGTATCGACGCACTGTCGTAGGTCTTGCGTGCTAGGTTGCGCTCCCTGTTCGCTTGGGCGACTTCCATTGCCTCGCGATAGAGATCTCTCGCACCGCTTGCTCCAGCCCAGGCCAGATAGATGCCGATGCAGATACCGCCGACTACGCAGTATAAGCCACTAGCACCGGCGGTTTTCTGCAAACCCTCAACACCTGCAAGTAGCAGGCTGCCGCCGATTGCCGTGAGCGACACAGCTTTCACCATCGCGCGTTTAGTTCCCTTCTTGAGACGCTGTGTCTCAAGGAACATTGTCACGCCGACAGTTAGCACGATCACCGCGACCATTGATTCCGTACTCATTTCACCCTTCCTTGGTCCCCACCGCAGATAGGTCGTAATGATAACACTATGAGCTATTTAATATCAAATTTATCTACCAATCGTGATACAATATTAATCTATGTCGAAGTTTAAGTTTGAGCTTCTCCATCAAGATAAAACGACACAAGCTCGGGTGGGTAAAATCCATACACCTCACGGCGACATCCAAACTCCCGCATTTGTGCCGGTGGGGACGCAGGCAACCGTAAAATCTCTGACACCCGATGAATTGGAAGCTCTTGGGGTAGAGTTGTTTTTCGTGAATACCTATCATGCATATCTTCGTCCGGGTCTTGAAGTAATTGCGAAATCCGGCGGGCTCCACAAGTTTATGGGATGGGATAAGCCGCTGATTACCGATTCCGGAGGATTTCAGGTGTTTTCGCTCGCCAAAAAGCGATATGTCAACATAGCCATTTCGGAATCTGCGGTACTGGATAGGGAAACGTTCACAAAGAATATAAGTAAGCGTGAAGCCCAAAAAGAACACGTCTACCCCGACGATTACCGTCCCGTCGGAGAGTTGGTAAACATTGATGACGACGGTGTGACGTTTACGTCACACTGGGACGGTTTAGTGCATCGGTTTACACCGGAAGTCTCTATAGACATCCAGCACACATTGGGGGCGGATATGATAATCGCATTTGATGAGTGTGCTCCGTATCCGACCACGCAGGCGTATGCGCAAAAGGCCATGGAGCGGACACACAGATGGGCTGTGAGGTCGCTTAATCACCATAGAAGTCGTCAAGGAGCCAAACAAGCACTGTATGGCGTTATCCAAGGGAGCGTCTTTGGCGACCTCCGGAAAGAGTCCGCAAAACGTATTTGTGCCATGGATTTCGATGGGTACGCCATCGGCGGAGTGGCTGTCGGCGAAAGTAAAAAGGAAATGGCAAAAGTATTAGATTGGGTGGGTCCATTTCTTCCGGAAGAAAAACCGCGTCATCTTCTGGGAGTAGGGGAGATTGACGATATATTTACGCTGGTGGCACAGGGTATTGATACGTTTGATTGTGTCCAGCCCACGCGGCTTGCCCGCATGGGGATACTATTAGTTAAGAATAAACAAATAAACAAATCCGACCCGCTTCGCCGGAGCTTGAGCGAGGCGAGCAAATCTACAAATAAAAAACACCAAATAGACATTACGAAAGCGCAATTTGCGCTCGATTCAAAACCAATTGAAAAAGGATGTCCGTGTTACACCTGCAGTCACTTTTCCCGGGCCTACCTCCACCACCTTTTCCGCGTGAAGGAACTTCTGGGGTACCGTCTGGCGACCATACATAATATTTCGCAGGTTGAGATGCTAGTCGCGCGCATTCGCGAGTCGCTGATAGCCGGGACATTTGCCGAGTTAACAAAAGAGTGGGTATAATATACATAAGGAGGAACCTATGGGTTCATTTGGTGGGTTTTATAAAGGTGAGACCAAAAAATCAAAGAAGAAGGATCTAGAGAAAAAAGCGCAGAAACAACTGGGGAGTGCTTCCTGGTCACTGCCGCAGGTCGAGATTATAAAAAAGGGCAAGAAAGAATGGTAAATGACCAGATTCCATCGTAAGTCAGTTCCCTCATATTTCCATATATTCCTCGTCGTTCTTTTGGGAGGAGCGATTATTGGTATATGCGTTATGCTTCTTGTACTTTTGGGTAGCGCTCCACCGCCCGGACGGATCAATGTTATCGTGGCCTCCGACCCTGTGATCGTATGGAGTTGGAATACCCAAGACAATACGTTCGCTGTGGTGACTATTCCTTCGGATATCGTTATCACTGGGCTTCACGGATATGGCGAGTATTCGCTTGCGGCATTGTGGAAATTGGGGATTATTGATAAGAAAAACGGGTCTCTTTTGGCTGATAGCGCCAAAGAGGCTCTTGGGGTACCTGCTCTTTTCTATTTCGGAGAGCGTCATGAGGATGTGCAAAAACAAACCGACGCGATAGCATACGGAGAACGGATTTTTTCTTTTCGTACGATGCCATCGTTTTTATCGGGTCGGTATCTGACGAATATTCCGTTTTCTTCGTTTGTCGCCTTAACGCGAGCGCTGAAAGGGGTGCGGCCAGATAAAATTCACCAAATCGATTTGACGAGCAACGCTATTGCTATCCCTCAAAATCTTCCCGATGGATCTCGTCAACTGACCCTCGATCCGGCAAAAAGCGATAGGGTGCTCAAAAACGTTTTTGAAGATGACCAAATCCGAAAAGATGGCCTAGCGGTAGCTGTCTATAATACCACGAGTACGCCGACACTGGGCAATCGCATGGCCCGGCTCCTTTCGAATCTTGGGGTATTGGTATTGACTGTGGGTAATGATACGCCGCCTGTATCACGGTGTACGGTGTCAGGCGATAAGCAGGCGCTAACGAGTCAAACCGCCAAAACGATCGAACAGTTTTTCCACTGCCTTCTTCTTGAGCGGCACGACGAGCGGGTAGACTTGGTGGTACGGATAGGGACTGATTACGCCAACCTCTTTGCGCCCCGATCCGAAAAGAAAGAGTAGGGAAGCTTTACGTGCTTTCCTCTTCCCGTGGGGTTTCTTCTTGTGGCTCACTTTCCCCGGTTGGCGTCATGTCTGGGAGATCTCCTTGCGGTGAGGTGCCGCGAGCGAAAGGAATATAACTCGTGGTAGTGATAAATGATGGTTGGTGGGCGAATCGTTTCCCTCGAGAAAGTTCCCGGATAAGAATTTTGAGTGAATTTTTCTCGACGCTTTTAATGATAGACTGGTAGGTGTTGCCCGCGGATAAAAGCTTAATAAGTTTAAAGGACATATCGTCCGGAAGTGCCGCGAGGTATGTTTGGTTGGCCGTTCGAATTTCCACGCAGTGGTTTTTTGCCTTGAGATGGACTTCCTGTCCTGCAGAGAGACCGGATAATATTTGTGAGGGAGCCAGGTGGATGCATTCTACAACTTTCGTTTTTCCCGGTTCCTCCAAAAACATCATCGGGGAGAGACGATTGATCGGATTTTTTTCTACATCTTTTTTCTTCATGGAGCCGACCTTTTTCAGGTTTTTGAGGGCGATCTGATTATATTGATCAAGATCCAATACTGTCTGATACGTTTTCTTCGCAAGGGTCAGCTGGCACGTTTTCAGATATGCGTAGGCTAATCGGCAGAGCGCCTCGATATCATTTTTTTGTTCTTTGAGAATTGCAGAGTTTATGCGGATGGCTTCTTTCCAGTTCTGTGCAAGGGCGGCTGCTATGGCATCTTGGGGCAGGGAACTATCAGTCATGAGAAAGCAGTGTATCGGTTTCTTGAGAAAAGTCAAGGGAGAAGATACAATAAGAAAAATCCAAAGCTCAAAGCGCAAATGACAAAACAAATCCAAAGTTCAAATTTGAAATTTTAAACTTTGAGCTTTGAATTTCTTTTGAGTTTTGAACTTAGGATTTTGGATTTCTTAAGGTATGTCTGGTCACTCGAAATGGTCAAAAGTGAAGCATCAGAAAGCGACAACGGATGTCGTGAAAGGATTGGCATTTACCAAAGCGGCACATGCTATCACGATAGCCGTGGGTGTTGGCGGGGGTGTTGGTGACCCCAATTTGAATTTTCATCTCCGGTTGGCCATAGAAAAAGCGCACGAAGTCAATATGCCCAAGGAAAATATTGCCCGTGCAATCGAAAAAGGAAAAGGGGGGAGTGGGGACAGTGTCGAACAGGTGGTCTATGAGGCATACGGCCCCGGAGGCGTTGCGATGCTTATTGAAGCGGCGACCGATAACAGACAGCGAACGGTTTCTTCGGTGAAAAATGTTCTTGAGCGGCTCGGGTGCACTCTGGCGAGTCCCGGAGCGGTAAACTATCTTTTTACGCGAAGCGGCGTTTTGACTGTTCCCAAAACAGTGGGTTCTTATGATACTCTGGTAGAGATAGCGTTAGAAACCGGTGCTGATGATGTGGTAGAAACTATTGATGTGTATGAAGTGTATGCATCACCGCATGCACTTGCTGGCGTAAAGCAAAAGTTTGAGGAGAAGGGGATAGTCATAGATAATGTAGCGCTCATTATGAAGCCGACCACTACGGTTCCATTGGATTCGACAAAATATGATCGTCTAAACAATATTGTCGAAGAGCTGGAAAACCTTGACGATGTGCAGCACGTCTATACCAACGCTGCAAATGAACTATGAAGCTTTTTGATGGAGTAAAAAGACGCATGAAACGATGGGGCCGCAGGATATCCCTCACTAAGCGCCAGCAGTTTGTGATCGTCATGTTTTTTTTGGCTGCAGGCCTTATGCTTACCCAGTTGGTGACGACTGACTTACGATATCCCATGGTTATCGGGTTGTCGCTTTTTACCTATATCACATCAGCGATTGTTCTTCGCGAAGAGTTAGCAGGTATAGAGTGGTTGTCGCTTTTGACGTTGCCGACACTCTTTACTGCATCTGTTGCGCTCTTTTATTTTCTGTTGCCGGCTCGTTGGCTTACCCGCGTGCCGTTCGTCGTATTGTACGGGGTTGGGATGTATGCGCTTTTGTTGACGGAAAATATTTATAATGTGGCAGCGGACAGGACGATCGCGCTTCTGCGCGCGGCGCACTCCATCGGATTTCTTCTGACGCTCGTGACGTATTTTTTGTTGGTGCAGACGGTGATGGCGTTTCGCTTTCCGTTTTATATCAATACGCTTGCGATTCTCCCCATAAGTTTTTTTCTCGTGTTTCAATCGTTATGGTCAGCGGTTCTTGAAGAACACGTGAGTGCGCGAACATGGCATTTGACGATCGTCGTTACCGTAGTTCTTGCTGAGCTTGCTCTCGTCTGTTCGTTTCTTCCGATCAAATCGACACTCGAGGCGCTTTTTTTGACCACGAGCTTTTACAGCATGGTCGGTATGGCCCAGCAGTACCTCGTCGAAAAACTGTATAAAAAAACCGTGGTAGAATTTTTTACGGTCTGCGCAATTGTTTTTGCAATTGTTCTTATGACGACGCACTGGCGCGGGAATTTATAAGGAGACATAGCGGAGAAGAGAGGAGTGGGTTATGTGATATAGTTTGATATGGTAGATATAGTCTGATATAGTATAGGCCTATAATTATAGGCCTATAGAATGTGGATAATTGTTTTCACGTTATTCTGGATATATTTTCACGGCTTCGGTTGCTTGATGTGAGGCCAAGAGAGAAGGAGACAGGGCTTGTGCTCGTTTATATTCCCCATTGAGTACACAATGTGTACGTAAAAATGCATGTTTGGATTGTTCTAGCGCTCTATTCTTGATTACAGACACAAACATATACGTTGAAAATCAGCCTCCAAAATAAGGCTTTAGCGCATGATGAGGCGCTAAATTAAACCGAAACCAGATACTGCTGCCACTTGAGTATGGGTAAGTGCTAATACACGGAGTAAAAGCGACGTTATGCCAGCTTCAAAGATGATGCTTTAGAGCGTTCATATGCGCTATTTTCTGTCTATTCATAATACGACATCATGCAAAAGAGAGAATGATTAGCCTGAAAAGTGTCAGTTTAGATTGATAATATGCGCTAAATCGCACTCGATCTTGGTGAGTAGACACGCGATGAATATCGTGTACTTAGCCTCAAAAGCTCTCGTTTAGCGCATCACAAGGCGCTACCTGTACATCAAGAGAAAAGACCCGAAAGAGGACATTTGGCGTCACAGTACCTTCCTTTTCCTTGGGCATATTCGCGTATCATCACGTTACAATACAAGGGTAGACCTTTTCCCTTAACCACGATAGCCCCAGCGGACGGTATATTCCCTGTATAGGGTTATGGTCTGGCACGCGTACGCTTTATACACGAAAAATGTGTCCTACAAAGGGCTTGGGATATTATGGTCTATGATGTCGTACAATAATACTTTTGCGACGTCTCTGTGCGTACGGATCGGAGAAGTGGTATTCTTGACCGTTTTGTACGTTCAAAGGTTTTCTTCGTCAATCAGCGGTCTTACAGAACTATTCTATACCGGAATTGGTCCATTATTTTCTCCGTTTGCGGTCCCTGAATTTTTGCTGAGTTTTAATGGCAACCGGGGTCGCAAATTTTCTTGGATAAATATCTTTTTATCGGCTTAGTAAAATTTCCTCTATAACATAGAGGATGATCTATACCACTAGACCGAAAATGAGCCATTCTAGGTCATTACAGGGGCTCAAAAATGAAGCTAAAAATAAGAGCCTACAACGCTTCGGCTTTTTGAAGAATCTCGCGGGCTAAGAAATAGTTTTCGACGTGATCGCTTTTTGGTTCCACCAAAATCCATATGTCATCTCGGTTTTGGAAAAGTTCCAGAAGGTCTATCATGTGCCGTTTATTCGGCACCGCAAAGTCCGTATCCAAAACCGGATTATCCAATGAGTCGTGGAGGTCGGTACCGTTATACGGCGGTACCACAAATCCCAGGTGGATTACACGCGTTTTGGGTACGAGCGTTTTGGTGGTTGCAAGAAGGAATTCCCAAACCTCATTGGGATTATCAGCGCGTACGTTTGCGGCGGTATGGCAGAAATCATTAGCTACAGTAAGTCCTTGCGATGCAGCCTGTACAATGGCGCTTACCGGTAATTCATACATATTTTTCGGTTGTAACCGTGCCTGGGCATCGTACCAGCCTTGGGTAATGCGGGCCGGGACCGTTTCAACGGTAAAAACGACGTTTTTCTCTTGGGCGTAGGAAGAGAGCTGCTTCGCGTTTTCCAAAAATAACGGGATAGACTTATCTATATCAACCGGAGCACTTATCACGTCATATCGCTCCTGGCTATAATTGACCTTGGACTTTGTTTGCGCGCCCGGATGAATATTGACATATTGAAAATGATTGACAGCAGCTATGTCGATGCTTTGGCGCATCAAATCCATGCTTTTCTGGATAAGGTCGTCGTCCGGATATGCGATATTCGGCGAAATACTGCCTTCGAGGGTGCCCCAAAAATGTAAGCCGACATCCATGTTCCGGAGTTTGAGCTCGTCAAATAGCTCCGTATACGATTTGGCCTCGTTTACGTTAAACCACACTTCAGCGTGAGCAGGGTTAGTCTCATTCAGACGGTCAATACTTGCTTTATCTGCATTTACCTTGATACCGAGCTTCATAATCATAGTATATCAGACCAAGAGCTTGACAGGTGTCTTCATGTCGTACAATATGGATATATATCGCTAAAGCACAAATGCCAAAGCTCAAATATCAAATAAAATCCAAAGTTCAAATTTCAAATTTGGATTTTGAACTTGATTTGTCATTTGGATTTTGAGCTTAGGATTTTTACACATATGGATCTTGCAGCCCTTATCAAAGATTTCCTTGAATACTTAGAAATTGAACGAAATGTTTCGCAATTGACGATTCGCAATTATAAACACTATTTAGAGCGATTTCGGGCCTTTCTATCGGGCCAAGTCCCCTCTCCCCCTTCGTCCGCCGAAGTCCACGGCGGAGCCGGGACGAAGGCGGATCACCGTGTTTCAGTGAGCAATATTACGCCGGAATCCATACGGCAGTATCGCCTCTATTTATCAAGATTCGTTGACGAGGATGACATAAGTCTTAAGCGCGTGACGCAAAATTACCATCTGATCGCGCTTCGATCTTTTTTGAAGTACCTCCTGAAACGCGATATTGCGGTAGTGGCGCCTGAAAAAATCGATCTTCCCAAAGCAGAAAGCCGCTCCGTTAAATTTCTTGAGCGGGAGCAAGTGGACCATCTGCTTCAGATGCCGGAAATAGGGACACCCGAAGGGTTACGGGATAAAGCAATTTTGGAAGTGCTCTTCTCGACCGGTCTTCGGGTTTCCGAACTCGTGCACCTGAACCGCGATCAGATCAATTTTACGAGCAAAGAGTTTGGCGTCATCGGAAAAGGCCGGAGGGCGCGGGTCGTGTTTCTTTCTGATTCAGCGTGCGAATGGCTGGATCGATATTTGAAAAACCGCGATGACGACTCCAAGGCATTATTTATCCGCTACAGCGGCAAAAAACCCGACGAAGGGGAAAACGTGGGCGAGTCACTCCGGTTAACCGCGCGAAGCGTCCAACGACTCGTTGAGAAATATGTCAAAAAGGGCAGGCTGCCGATAAAAATTACCCCCCATGGGCTGCGACATAGCTTTGCAACCGATTTATTGAGTGCCGGGGCAGATCTCAGGGCCATTCAGGAGATGCTCGGCCACAAAAACGTCTCGACTACCCAGATATATACCCATATCACCAATCCCCAACTCAAACAAATCCACGAAAAATTTCACCACAAAGCTGACATACTTTGATATACTTTGTATTTCCCTTGCAGGGTGCCACCTTTAAAGGTAGTATAGAAGTATGCCTGCTCGCAATATTGTTAAAATATACGTTGAAAACGGCATTTACCACATCTATAACAGGGGTGTTGAAAAGCGAGATATCTATTGTGACCGCCAGGACTATTCCGTCTTTTTGCGTATTTTAAAAGACGCATTATTGCCTCCACTGGATAAAAAGTTGATACA
The DNA here is from genome assembly GCA_964582845.1 of uncultured Gammaproteobacteria bacterium. Lineage (GTDB taxonomy): Bacteria > Patescibacteriota > Microgenomatia > UBA10105 > UBA927 > CAZOTW01. The sequence goes on along the minus strand of CAZOTW010000017.1, from coordinate 13,297 downwards.
GATTGATATCACCTTGCGGGGTGGCACCTTTAAGGGTGTGCCGAGACAGCCAAAAAACTTTCATGAAGATATTGATCTTATTGCGTATTGTCTTATGCCGAATCACTTTCATTTATTAGTACAGCAGAAGAAGGAGAAAATCATACATGAATTTCTCCGCTCGATATCAATTCGCTATGCGATGTATTTCAATAAAAAATATCATCGAATTGGACCATTATTCCAAAGTGCCTATAAAGCGGCCATGGTCCTAGATGAGCCATATCTTCTCCATGTTTCTCGTTATATTCATATAAATCCAAGAGAAATTACTGGGAGTATTGGCGATGCTTATTCTTCCTATGCGGAATTTATTGGGAAGCGTCACACAGCGTGGGTAAAACCTGATAGTGTTTTATCTTCTTTTGGTACGAAGGAGTCTGTTTTAGGTAAGAAATATTTAGGCTATCGGGAATTTGTTGAATCATTAATTGAAGATAGCGCACGATTTCTCGGAACCGATACGCTTGAAGACTGATTCTTATTATGACTCTATTGATCTAGTTTGATCATTCTTGCAGGGTGACACCTTTAAAGGTGGAGATAGTATTTGTTTTCATAAGGTTTGCATACCAGAGGGCGCTTTGTTTGGGGATACGCTCCATCGTCGTCCGGTCGACGTAGACCATGCCAAAGGCGGATTTGGGCCGGTAGCCCTCGGCCCACTCAAAATTATCCATGAGCGTCCAGGCAAAATAGCCTTCGATAGGGATGCCGCGTTGGACTGCCTTATAAACTTGTGTGATGTGCGCTTTGAGATATTCGACGCGGCGCTGATCATTCACGACTTTTTCATCTCCCATCACCCCAGTACCAGTCCCGCCAACAAGGGACGGTACGGGGTTTCGGAGGCTCACTTTCGATTCCAACGCCATGCCGTTTTCCGTAATATACAATCGCTTGAGGCCGTGAGATTGGTACGAATAATACACCTGTTGCAGTATGTCGTAGAGCGCCTCGGGGTAATATGGCGGCACGAAAATGGGCCACCCCAAATCATTGGTCGGTGCGCCGGGCTTATTCACCGATGAATATCCAAGCGGCGCCTTTGGGTCATACCGATTGATCCGTCCGCAATAGTTATTGATTCCAAGCGTATAAAGGTTGATCCCTATGGCAATGGTCTTCATGTCAGCAGCCTTGACCTTGGGCATATCCTTACCGTAGAGAGCAACCATGTCTTCTGGATAGCTCCCCAGGTACACCGGGTCCAAAAACCACCGGTTGAAATAGCCGTCAGCCCGACGTGCCGCTTCCCTATCGTTTTCGCGTAGCGAAAACGCGTAGGAGGGTTCGACGTTGACGACCGTACTTATTTTTAAGTCGTTATTCAAGTGAAGGAGAGCTTCATAGGCCGCTCCCTGGGCAAGCAGTAAATGGTGGGCGGCAGTGAGCGCTCCTTTCAGATTGGTCTCGCCGGGCGCATGCGCTCCCAGATGATAGGAAAGCATGGAAGCGCACCAGGGCTCGTTGAGAATAAAATATTCATCGATATACTCACCAAGATTTTCTGCGACAGCCCGAGCATGCTTGACGAATACATCGATCACCCTGGGATTTTTCCATCCGCCTATTTCGTGAAGATAAAGCGGTAATTCCCAGTGATAGAGTGTCGCATAAATTGCGATACCGTTTTTCTTAAGGGTCTTAAAGTAGTTCGTGTACCAAGTGACCGCGTTCCTATTTACTTCTCCGTTTTCTTTGAGGATTCTGCTCATAGACACGCTCGTTCGATAGTGTTTGACTCCCAGTGAGCTCATGAGCCGTATGTCATCTTGCCACTTGTGGTATCGGTCTATCCCCTCTTCCGGTCCCTGATGTTGAAAGCATTTACCGGAATGTTGGGCAAAATACGACCACATGGTACGCACTGACTTTTCTTCGGCGCACGTGTATTTCTCGCCGATTACCTGGAGGTCGGCATCGGCAACACCGAAACAAAACGTGTCGGGAAATCCAATTGCTGTCATATGATTTGATACATCACAAACCCCGTATGTGACCCATGGGGAGCAACCGTCAGAAGGTGAGACTCTTTCGTATATCCTTTTGCCCACAGATTATGGGCGTCCGTTGAGCAGGTTTGGTTTTCGATGCATACCGCGTTTTTGTCGCCGGTGTAGACAACGACGTGCGTAAAATCTTTTGAGGTTTTCAGCATCACTTTTATTCCAAGCGTCTGATAGTCAATATAGGGTTGACGATGGGCTAAAAGATTGGTGTAGACATGGTCAAGGTTGAGCCGCCCGACGGGTACCGGTTTTCGTATGTCATAGGGTTTTCCGGCAACATCGATGAGTTTCCCTGTAGGAAGTAATGTTTTTTTCGGAGACTCCATCCACGATTTGGCCGGGACGCACACCCGCGTTTTGTCATTACCGGATAAACGGGAGAAATATGGGTGAAGCGCAAATCCAAATGGAAGCGTTTCACTTCCCAAATTTTCCACTTTATACTCTATTTGAACACTTTTATTACTCAATTTATACACAAGCGATAATTTGCATGGGAAAGGATATGCCTTAAATAATGGTGAGCTTTTGGTAATGGTGATAGAGGTCGTAAACGTTACGCCATTGGAAAGAGCGCGCGGGCGTGTGTATTCCCAGGGTTCGTCCAACACCAACCCGTGGATAAGGACGGTCTTGCCGCGCTTCTTCAAGGCGATCTGCCTGTCACCCCACGTGTACGTAAAATCCGTCACGCGATTGGGCGTGGGGAAAAGGACAAAATTGCCGGTAAATCCGCAGTGTCTAAGGAGCTTCTGGTCACAGGAAATAATCGGGTGGCCATCGTACTCAAGGGAAAACATGTTGCTCCCGAGTTCGGGCGCCACCTGGATACTCATGGGTTTGTATTTGGGACTTGCGGGTTGGTACCGGAGGGTTATCACGGTATGGCCGATTTTCGGATCTTTTTTTATGGTATAGGAAAATGGTTTATTTTTCATGAATATTTCGCAGCGTCTGGGCGGCATCTTCTGGATTTATGTCCCGCTGCGCCTCCGCAAGCATTTCATACCCGACAAAATATTTTTTTATGGTTGCCGAGCGAAGGAGCGGCGGAAAAAAATGGAAGTGCATCTGCCACTCATCGTGAGGCTTTTTATCCGTGGGCGCCTGATGGATGCCCATGGAAAACGGAAACTGCGTCGCAAACAGTGTATCGTAGCGCCTGTTCAGCGTTCGGAGTATATCGGCAAGATCCGTAATTTCGCTTGGTTCAAGCGTCGTTATATCCGGCCGGTGCGCCTTGGGGAGGATCATCGTCTCATAGGGCCACGTCGCCCAAAACGGAACGAGAACTGCAAATGACGCATTTTCCCAGAGTAAACGCGTTTGTTCTTTCTGTTCGGCCTCAAGGTACGCCAAAAGAAGCTGTTTTTTGTGGTTTTTGAGATATGCGGCCTGGGTTTCCTGTTCTTTGGCTGGAATCGTCGGGATGTGCTCGTTTGCCCAAATTTGACTATGGGGGTGCGGGCTACTGGGACCCATGATCGCGCCTTTATTTTCAAATATCTGGACGTAGGAAATAAAGTCATTGGCGCCGATACGTTTATATTCAGCAGTCCATGTTTTCACAACCTCACTAATCTGGGCAACCGTCATGTCAGCCATTGTTCGATTGTGGCTGGGTGAATAGCATACCACCCGGCTGGTACCCCGCTCGTTTTGGGCTTGGAAAAGGTCGCTCCCTGCGATAGGACCGCTTTGCGTGTCAGGCAGGAGCGATGGGTGATCGTTCGTAAAAACAAATGTGCTGTTGTACTTGGGGTTGGCTACCCCGCTTGCGCGGGTATTGCCCGGACACAGGTAACACGATGGATCAAAGCCTGGGAGTTGGTTACCGACTGTTGGTTCGACACATCCCTGCCAGGGCCGTTTGGCGCGGTGCGGTGAAACGAGGAGCCACTCGCCTGTGAGCGGGTTACGCCTTCGATGCGGTTTGGTGGTATCAACCATACAGAATCTGAGCCCCTTCACTGGGGGTAAATTCTATAAATTCAAGCTGTCGGTGGAAACGCTTGTGGTAGAGGTCAGACAGGGTCCGTTTGAACGAGGCAATCGCGTCGTTTTTCACAAGGGCAAGACCGATGGCAGAAAATCCGCCGCCCATGTTGCGCATGCCTAAGACGCCGGGTAATCCCCGTCCGGTTTCTACCAAAAAGGTAAGTTGAGGCGTATTTTCATCAAGTTCATAGAGTTCTAGCGAGCTTCTGCCCGCCTCGGTCAGTAATTTGCCGAAACGAACAATATCCTTTTTCTTGAGGGCGGCGACCGCTTCAAGGACACGGGCGTTTTCGGTAATGATGTGTTCTACCCGCTTTCGCATGACGGGATTTTTCTTTTCGAGCTGACGAGCGAATTTCAAAAATTCTTTTTGGGTGACGTCTCGCAGACTTTTTATCGGGCGGCCAAGCACAGATTGCCAGAAGGGAAGGCTGTCTTCACACATTTTTCTTCGCACGACGTAGCCGCTTTCTCCCAATTGCCGCTCGAGCGTGGGATCAACGGGGATGATAAAGGATGCCGCGATTGGGAATTTGGCTGGGATAATCTCGATATTGGAAACGGGAGCGTCTCCTTTGGGGAGGAAATCCAACAGTACCATGGCGTCTTTCTTTGCAAACGTCGAAGCGCCTTGGTCCAAAAATCCGCACGGGCTTTTGACAATGGGACTATTTTCCGCTGTTTTACACAAAAGTGCAATTTTGGTGCGGTCGATGGGTAGTTTGAAAAGCCGGAGGAGTGCAAATGCTACAGCTAACTCGAGCGCTGCTGAACTTGATACGCCACCGGATTTGGGCACTGAACTTTCAATAAGGAGATTGGCTCCTTGAATTTTGTATCCCGCTTTGAGAAGCTCATTGACTACTGCGCGGATGTAGTTGGTCCACGTGAGACTCTCGTCGCGGTGAATATTACTTTGAGAGAACTGTACAGGTTTGTTGGCGGGGTATGCGGTTGAATAGACGGCAATTGCCACATCTTTTCGTTTTGCAGCTAGACACAGGGTGTCGCGCGAAATACCGACAGCTAGGGCAAATCCGAAGTTGTAATCCGTGTGGCACCCAAGGATTTCCGCCCTTCCGGGAGCGCGCGAGGCGACAGTGGGAGGAGAACCATAGAGTTTTTTGAATGTTTTTTTGGCAGATTCAAGTCGAACTGATTTGTTCCCGGATGATGTCATACCCTAATAACCAACTAACTAAGTAACCAATTTGGCCGCACCGATAATACCACAATCTTTGATTTCTTCAAACGTGATCTTGTATTTTGTCAGTTTGCGAACGTACTCATTGACCATTTCTTTGTAGTGCCAGCCTACCCAAAACAAACTCCCTTCCATGACAAACACCATGTCGCGTTTTTTAAATTCAGCTATCCCTGCCACCTGGCATGCTATTAGTGATGCGGAATGGTCAAAGAGGCTTCGGGCAAGCTTAGATACTTTATAAATATTGCCGTTAGCAAGCCTATCCATTTCGTGCGTCGATTGCACGGCCGGGTGGCGGATTTGGTTTTTGGTGAGAAGAATATTCAGGTGGTGGTGGAGGTATGCCCCTGACACCTCTTTTTCGAAGAGGGCGCGGCCACGTGTCAGCGATTGGGCGTCAATCTGTTTCCCCTCTTCTGACTGCGGGAACTTATCAAAATTCGCCGCTTCCAGGTTCACGAGGTGGGTGTCGTCTAAAAACACGGCAAAGTTCATGCCCGTGCCGACGATGCCGCCAGCTATGACACTAGCGGGGTGACGGGTCAAACCTGCAAGCGTCAGGCATATGGTGTCGTTGGCTATAGAAACCCGTATCTTTCGATCGTATTTGCTTAAAATGTAGCGCTCGATCGTCTCCCCCACGCGCTGCCCTACCAACCCCTGAAAGGCATGTTCTTTGGTACCCATTACCAGCTCACCGTCCAGTTTTCCCTTGGCGAATATGGGTTTCAGCGGATAGGCGAAATTGATGGCCAAGACTGTCGTTTTGGGGCTTATGTGTTTTTCGATGACCGAAAGAACCACGTCTTTGGTCGTGAGAACCGGCAGATGCTCCTCTTCAAAAGTTTTGATCACCACATCTCCGTGGACGGACATGACGTTGGATTTCTGCAAGATCGATCCGCCGATTTTTATCACCTGAAACACTTCTTCGTCGCGTACAAGCGGCGCTTTAGGCAATTGATGGATGATAAACGGAAGACTCGTCTTCTTGCCACTTTCTGCGGCGCGGAGTTCTTTGACAAAGTTTGCTGTAATGTGTTGAAGATCCGTTATCTCCATATTACGATATCGCGAATGTACCGTCTTTTATGCCAAAAGTCAACAAATTGTCACTTTCCTATTCATTTTCAGATAATGCTTGAGCAGCATCTTGCAGTGCTTTCCATTGATCTTTCTGTAAAGTAGTTACTTCCTTAATAGCTTCGAATGGGGTACTAAGAAGTCCTGTTACTGTTTGAGGAGCAAGATACCAATCAATGTCATGCCATTCTCTCCTATCATCATCAAAAACAATAGTAAACGGGTCCGTGTCGTTGAGAATTCTAAGCGCTGGATCATTTAAAAAGGCAATGAGCAAGGCTTCTGCATGTTGCTCGAGTTGCGCATGTGTACAATCCGGCATTTGTTCAGAAAGTGCACCCTGAAGTATGAGTTCTAAATCGGCACCGTCTATCGCTCCTTCGGGAGGGTTGATCTCATGAAGTACCTCTGTTCCATCTGGAAGATGGTCTTGACTAATATCGATACCTCTGATCGGACCATTTGGTGTAATAATTTCGTTTATTTCAACACCCATACGATAGTCAATCTTTATCTCTTTTATGACGTCTTGTCACAAATAGCATGGTAAGCATAAAGATACATTGCCATATTCCAGGATTGATTCGGTATGCCCATGGGGGTGCCGAGTTGTCCATGTAGGTACTCGTTAAATTCCCAGTTGTTCAGGGCGTTGGCCTGGGCTAACTTGATAAGCTCGTCACCCGCCTTCTTTTTATCGATCCCGGAAAGGAGTGCGACCCAAAATCCCCCGACATAAGGCCAGATGCCGCCGTTGTGGTACTGCCACGGGTAATTTTGCCTCCCTTTCATCATGTAGAGCCGCCAGTCGGCCTCGCCCGGGTAAATCGGCGGATATAGTACTTTGATCGGATACGGAAGGTTGATCCCTGCGCGAGTGATGTGATCGACGATAAGTTCCTGCTTTTGCGGGTCCGCAAGCCCACTTAAACACGCCAGAATATTTCCATAGACGTCGCAGCGCATTTCAAAGCTTTTGTGGGAGACGAATCCCAGGTAATATGGGAGGTAGACAGCCTGAGTGTTGGTGTATTCAATCATGTTACTGGCAAACGGGTGGGTTTGGGTATACCAATTGTCGGGTACGTAATCGACCCTGGAATCATCCTTTTTGTGGACCCAGAGAAGCGTATTTGCGGCTTCGTAAATTTTTTCTCGTGTCGCGTTTAGATCCTTTCGTTTTTCCACTTCGATGCGCAGGCGCACCATCCAATACCAGAGCGCATTGGTGTAAAGGACCGCTCCGAATCTGGGCATTTCGTCCGCCCAGTCAGAAGACTCTCCCTGTTCCAGAAGATAATCATTATTGGTGTCCTGGTACGTCAGCCACGTGAAGGCTTTTTCCAAATGTTCTTTATATGTGTTGAAAAATTTCGTATCGCCGGTGTACTTGTAATGCATGAGGAGGGCGATGCACCACCAGATGGTGCTATCGATGGTTCCGGGCATCCACCATTGGACGAGGTGTTGTTCGGGTTGGATATGAAACGGCAGTTGACCGCGGCTGGATTGGGCGCTTGCGAGATTGGCAAGAGACCGCTCAATGATGAGCTTGAGCTTTGTGTCGCCTGACGCGAGTATCCCAAGCGAGCTTACGCCAATGTCCCTACTGAAAAGCGAGGTGTAGTGCTTGGCATCCCCTTCCAGGCTCTTGGGTGCCGCGGCGAGGAGCCCGTTTTCGGTGGTATTGACGAGGAGTTTTTGAATGCTTCGTTTGTACGCGGTATCAAGAAGTGAGGAGGTGTTCATAATTTGGGTGATTATAGCATGGGGTTATTCTTGGTAAAATCCCAGACTTCTTTTTCCGAACGGGGAATTTTTTCGTCTTTACCGACCTTGGTACAACTGAGCGCGGCCGCTGCTGTCGCAAATTGTGTAGTTTTGTTTATAGGCCATTTGTTGGCAAGCCCATAGGTGAATGCCCCAAAAAACACGTCCCCTACTCCGTTGGTGTCGACAGCTGTTACCCGATACGACGGTTGATGGAAAAATACCTCTTTTGTGGCTACCAGGCATCCCCTGTCCTCCATAGTCAGGACAACCGTGGTCGGTCCACGGGTCAAAAGATCTTTTGCGATATGTTCAGGATCTTTCTCTTTCAGAGTTTTCCAATATGCGCCCGGCACAATAATGGTGTCAGCAATGGGAATGAGTTGGTCGAGACCGGGTTTTGGGAGACCGAGGTCCAAAAGGACCTGTGTTTTTTGCGCGTGGGCGCGTCGTATAAATTCCTGGGCCATGTGACTATTGTGTCCGTCAACCAGGAGAAAGGGAGCGTGAGGAGTAAGGGTCGTTGCATATTCCGGATGAACTTGACGGGCAAATTCCCGTGTCGAGTAGAAAATGGTTCGCGACTCCTTCTGAATAATCACCGTGGCAAACGGCGTGGTCATCGCGGGATTTTTGATAATATGATTCGTGTCTACGCCTTCTTTCTCTAGTATCGAAAGCAGATTGTCTCCCAGCATATCGTTTCCAATGATCGTATACAGTTGGGTGTGTATCCCCAAGCGTGAAAGGACAATAAGCGCAGTCGGTATCACGCCGCCCATTTGTATGATCTGGTGAGAGACGAGATTTTTCCCCCGCAGAATGATCTCGTCTGTCATCATGAGGACATCGACAACCGCCGATCCGAACCCAGCAACGCACTTTCCTTTTGACACATTGGCTCGAGATTGACGCATGTGGGTATTATACTGCATTTGTTCGATTCTAGCGTATGGAGCCGTTTGTTTGTTGGGGATTTATCATGTTACGTCTGGATTTTGGGATTGTTTCGCTTTTAGCGCTTCCATCTCTTTTTTCAGTTCAGCCATTTTGAGCTCCCTTCCTATCATGATTTTGTTCATCTGCTCAAGCTCAGACAGTTTCTCGTTGAGTTCTTGCGTTCGTTGGGAGACCTGTGCTTCGAGACTTACTTTTAGTTTCTCTAGTTCTGCCGTTCTTGCCTTGACTTTTCCTTCAAGATCGATGTTGACATTCTCCAGTTTCTTTTTCGCTTCCTCGAGTTCCTGCGTTCGCTCCGTAACTTTCTGTTCAAGAATGGTATAGGATGATTTTAATTTAGCCGTCATGTCGTTAAACGCCTTTGCCAGTTCACCAATCTCATTGTTTGCGGCAATTTCAATTGTCGTATCGAGGTTGCCGCTACTTATTGACATCGAAGCATCCCGCAGTTTGATAAGTGGTGTTGTAATTTTTTTAGAGAAATAGATGCTCACCGCCGTAACAAGAACAAGGCTAAGGAGTACGACCAACACTGATGATTGTACTGTGGTGATGACAGGTTCATATGCTTCGTTTTCTGGCAGCTCCACGATCACTGCCCAGTCCGGCATGGTTAGTGGGATAAGCTTCGTGACGACATCAGTCTTTTGTATTCCTTTCATGACGGAAATATCATTGGTCGTGGGTATGCCTTGGGCAAATTTGGCGATTTCTGTATGTGTACGTAAGTTTTCGCCGGATAAGACTCTACTGATATCGTCATATGCTAGAAGCGTGCCCTTTTTATCGACAACATAGGTTTGGCCATTTCGTCCGACCTTAATGCTTCCGACCAGCTCCCACATGAATTTCAGATTGACCTCACTTCCTAGCACGCCGATGACGTCGCCAAAAATATTTTTCACCGGTATCGTCATAGCGACAAGCGGCTCGCTGGTATTATTATCGATGTAGACTTGGCTGATGAACGTATCTCTTTTCTTCATGCTCGTAAGGTGCTCACTTCCAATTGCCTGTTCTAGCTGGCTTGGTTCGAAGCTGGAAAGGCGGGTAACTCGGATAACCTCTTTTCCCTCTTTATCGAATAACACGAGTTGGCGAAAGGCATTTTCTTTCCCCAGGAGTTTTTCCATCATGAGCTTCTGCTGGTCGGGTGTCAGAGTTGTAAAATTGGTGAGATTTCCTGTGGTTTCGAGGATAGTAAATTTATCCTGGATAAAACTTTTTACAATGTTCGCTGCATCGCCGGCGATAATTTGCAACTGTCCGGAGATGACGCGCTGCTGGGAACGGTACTGGAAGTAAATTTCAAAGGCAACGATACCAAGAAGAATAACAGTGCATAGGGCGAGGAATGTCGCCGCAAGAGTGAGTGTCAGGCTTTGTACACGTTGTTTCTTTTCTCCGTCGGTCATAAAAAGATGTGTAATCCATACACAACAAACCTCCGTCTTTATGCGGAGTAGTTGCTTTGTTGTTACTGTTTCTACCGAATAACTTTATTTGCCTTGCTCAGTATATTGTTACTCAGTGTAATCCCCAGTTCCGTAGCGGTCTTATTGTTTACAATTAAAAATGTTTCTGGTGACACCACCGGAATGGTTCCGGCAGAAATCCCCCGAAAAATTTTATCAGCCAAATGAGCCGCGAGTTTGCCAATCTCAACACTATCGACCGTGACGGCAAACAGCGTTGCGAAATCGGCTGTAGCAACTGATGACCCGCCGATGGGAATTTTCTTTGCTCTTGTATACTTTGCAATGGCAGCAAACGCATCCTTCATAGTAGAGAGAGATTCCGGGATAAAGACGACTGCATCAAACCCCAAGCTTCCCGAAGCAGAGCGTTTTGCAAGCTCGGCATCAAGAGCAGCGACATTTTCCGCTGGAAACTCAACGAGCGTCACTCCCAACTTTGCCGCGGCCGGTCGGATAGCCTCTAATATCGGCAGCGCTGACGGATATCCTTTTTGGTACGGCACAAAGATCCGTTTCGCATTCGGCATGATTTCGTGCATAATCTCAAGCCGTTTAATCCCCACATCGATATTTGGGTAGCGCACACCGGTCAGATTGTTACCGGGAGCACGGATGCTACTGACGAGGTTATTCCCCTCCGTAAACGCATTTGCAAAAACCAGCGGAATAGTTGTTCCCTTTATAGCATCTTTAGCCTCAAGGGATACTTCCGTATTCCACCCGACAACAAGATCTACTTTATCTGAAACGAATTTACTCAAGATCTGTTTCTCTTTCTCCGGCTCAAAGTTCGTTTTCTGAAGGTCATACACGATATTGTTGCCTTCGGTATATCCCAGTGTTGTCATTTCCGCCTTGAAACTATCGGCGATGGAGGCAAACAAATTCAATCCAGAGAGAATCCCGACATGGAAGACTTTCCCGGGAGGGATACTTGCCTTTGGTTTAAGAAAGAGATACCCGCCGACTGCCGCAACAGCAACAATGACCACAATGAGCCCCACAACAATTTTTTTCATATATTCCTCCTTTATACCTTATCGAATGATTTCATCTGCGCGATTTAACAAGCCTTCGGGTACAGTAAGCCCTTGTTTCTTTGCAGCCCGGTAGCTCATCTGGAAATATCCCTCTGCTGAAACGACAGGAATGGTACCGGCCGGAGTCCCACGCAATATTTTATCCGCAAGAACTGCTGCCTGTTCCCCTTGGGGGATACTTTGCGGCGTCACGCCAAAAAGGGATTCATTGTCTCCAACAGTCATATACACACCGCCGAATGGAATTGCATGCTGGGAAGCAAATTTTACTGTTGCCACAAATGCATCGGGTGTCACCATGAGCGGCTCGGCAATGCCAAGGATCGCATCCGGAAGACCGGATTTGGCATGCGTGTTTAAGCTTGCAGCCAGTTCTGTTGCCGTCGTTGCCGGAATTTCCGTCATTGTGATTCCAGTCTTTGCTACAACCGGCCGAAGCGCCGCAATCTGGCTTTTGACGATGGGATAATCCTTCAGATACGGCACCCATAGTTGTTTCATCGTTGGCACAAGTTCGCGCATGATTTCAAGGCGCTGGAGCGCAAGATCAGGCCCGACCCAGCGGACGCCGGTGACATTTGCGCCTGGCGCCCGCACGCTCTCAATAAGTCCGGTGTCCTCTGTAAATGCGTTGGTAAATACCACCGGAATATTTGTGCCTTTTGTTGTTGTTTTGGTTTCAATGGATGCCTCTGTCGGATAGACAAAAATAAGGTCTACGTTATCGGTAATAAATTTATTCACTGTCTTGCGGTAGGTAGCAACATCAGGAGCTGCTTTTTGTACATCATAGGTAATGTTTTTACCTTCCACATAGCCAAGTTCCGCCATTTTCTGTTTGAATCCGTCAAGCGTAGGCAGGAAAAAATCAAGTCCAGAAAGGACACCGACATGGAAGACTTTCCCGGGAGGGATACTCGCCTTTGGTTTAAGAAAGAGATACCCGCCAATGCCTACTAGAAGAACAAGGATGATGAGAGCAACCACAATATTTTTTTTCATACCATTACCCTCCGTTTCTTAGAAAGATAGTTATACGAAGTTGTGGGGGCAAAACAAGGAAAAAAAAGAAGTGGTTGTGGATAAGATGATTTGTTGGCAGGGACGAACATGAAAATGCCTTTCATGTATGATTACACCATGCTTCCCATGCTTCGTCAAGTCTGGCATAGAAAGCAGTAATACAGTAAAATAGGCTTATGAAAACAATAAGAGAATTTATGCGTCGTGACCGCCTACTTATGCTTGCGCTGGACCACAGAGGGAGTATCGAAAAGATGCTGCCGGCATCGATTCCCCATGCCGCGCGGAAGAAAACGATTATCGCGCTTAAGCAAATGCTTATGGAACACTTGAGCGACCTCTATAGCGGCGTTCTTCTGGACCCCGATTATGGTCTATCTGCGTATCAACGAAGTACTCTCGAAAGTGTGCGAGAAAAACCCTACCTGTTGTGTATAGAAAAGACTGGATACACCGATACAAATCATGAGCGGTTGACCGAGCTTGGTTGGAGCGTTAAACAATTGAAGGATATGGGTGCTAAAGGCGTAAAATTGCTCCTTTTTTACCATCCTGATGCCAAAACTGCCAGTCGACAGGTGGCGTTGACAAAAAAAGTTTTTCACGAATGTAGACAACAGAATCTACCGTTTTTTCTTGAGATACTCAATTATTCACTGGACGGTAAGCCGTATGACGCACCGAGCC
>CAZOTW010000016.1:8008-24685 GCA_964582845.1 uncultured Gammaproteobacteria bacterium | reverse complement strand
CAAGCGAAAACTGAGAAATCAAAATCCCCCGAAAATTGAGAAGTCAGTTTACATTGTGTAGGGCGATACTTCGCACTTGACAAGTATTTTTGCAGATGATACACCATAAATAGAGGTATTTATTATAAGAAAGGGATGTGTGCTATGAAAAAAACTGCCGGTTATCAGTCAAAAGGTTTTACGCTTATTGAGCTTCTGATCGTCATAGCACTTCTGGGAGCATTGGCAGTGGGACTTCTTGCGACCATTGACCCTTTTGAGCAATTGAAAAAAGGTCGTGATACCGCTACAAGAAACAGTGTATCCGAAATTTATAACTCGCTCCTCCGGTATTACGCCACCAAGGCGGGATTTCCATGGGCGGGGACAGCAATAGCAAGTTCTCCGGTCTATCCGTCGATGACGGCCTATGTCCAAACGCTGGTTGACACGGGGGAACTCAAGAATAAGTTTCTGGATTTAGCTGGGACTGGGAATCTTGCCAAAATATATATATCGTCTATGACGGCGGATCAGGTTTCCGTCTGCTTTCAGCCGGAGTCAAAGTCTTTTCAAGCAGATCCCAATACGATGTTTGATATAACGGGCGGGACATCGAGCACGAATTGTAAATCCGGTAGCGCGGGAGCTGCTGGAGACAGCTGTTACTTCTGTGTCCAGTAAGACCGAACGGGTCTATGGGAGCTAGCCTCTGAAGTTGAATAATGAGTATTTTAGTGGGGCTTTTGAGCTGGATCTTTTTTCTTCTCTTTCAAGCACAGGGAATTTCAGTGGGAGACAGTGGTGACCTCGTTACGGCAGCAGCGACGTTTGGTGTCCCTCATCCTCCCGGGTATCCACTCTATACATTTTTAGGGTGGCTACTTCATTATCTCCCCTTTTCTACTGTCGCCTGGCGCGTGACCCTTTTATCGTCTCTTCCTCATGCAGTCGTTATTGGCTTTGTGTATTTTTTCGTTCGGTCGGTCACCCGTAAGCCCATCGCTGCCCTTTTTGCAAGTATGGCGATGGTAGGAAATTATTTGGTATTCCTCTATAGCGTCACACCTGAAGTGTTTGCCCTATTTGACCTTTTTGTCGTTTTAGTCCTATACCTTACGTGGCGTTGGGTAGAAAGTGGAAAGTATCGATATGTATATTACGGGAGTTTCATCTTGGGGCTCGCGCTTACCCATCACCAGCTCATTATTTTTCTGTTTCCGGTATTTCTCTACGCGCTCTTCCTTACCAGAAAACGATTAGCATCGTTACCCTCTCGTTTCTACCTTCGGATAGGCCTCTTTTTCCTTTTGGGTCTACTTCCCTATCTCTACATTGTTGCGGCTAGCCGCGGACCGTCCATTATTAACTGGGACAGGGCGACGACCCTTGACGGGTTTGTACGGCTATTGACTCGCGCTGATTACGGTACGTTCAAATCGGGAGCTTTTTATGGAGCCCAACTTATCCAAAGGCTTCTTGGGGTAAAGGTCTATCTGCAGTTTATTTTTTTCGATTTCCGATTCCTCGGCGTCGGTATGATGGCACTTGGTTGGTACGCGTTGTGGCGAAGGCAACGCAACCTTTTTTCCCTTTTGGCCATGTCTATACTACTGCTTGGACCAGTATTTGTCTTTTATGCAAGCTTTCCGATGGTGAATAGTTTTTTACTTGCCACGTATGAGCGGTTCTTGCTTCCGTCGTATACGATCCTTTTTGTGGTGATCGGATGCGGTGTATCATATTTTGTCGACCTTACCAGACGTGTGCTTGATCGTGTGTTGTCAAAAAAATTGAGAACGCCCATGCTCTACCTCATTTGCGGGCTATTATTTTTGTATCCCGTAAGTCTTATAAGCGTCACTGCGTGGCGATTTTGGGGATTGCCGCACGACATGACGGCAGAATATTTAGGAGAGGACATTCTGACGAGTTTACCTCCGGATAGTTTACTCATTCTGGATCGAGACACCACGCTTTTCACGGCACAGTACGTGCGCTACGTTAAAGAGGAGAGACCCGACCTCGTTGTTGTTCATGCAAATCGTTTATGGTGGGATGATTATCGGCAGGTTGTGGCGCGGGTATTTCCCCGTATGAGTTTGCCTACGGGAATGCTTGAATTCTCTCTACCCGATTTCATCAAAACAAATATCCGCAACCGCCAGGTTTTTGCGAATAGCAAATATGCCGTCGGAGAAGAGTGGGCCTGGGTGCCGCACGGTTTGGTATTTGAGTTGAAGGCAAATGATGCGCTTCCTGCTGTTACGACAATGAAAGCGGAAAACGAGCGGATTTGGCAATTGCTCCACGACCCCACGAAGGGCATATTATCCCGCTATAATCATTTGATGCTTTCTGATGTTCGCGACGTGTACGCCAGTGCCCGTATAGAATTCGGGAAGATACTTATGAAAGCAAATGACCTTCCGGGAGCGCTTGAGCAATTTAAACAGGCGGTCGTTCTGGGCGGCGATACCCAGCTCCCCGTTGCCTACATGTATAAAGGCCTTGTCGAGCTATTTTCCAAAGATTGTACTGGGGCAATCGCCTCATTTGCAAAAGCAAATGAAGCGGGTCTTGTGCCGGATAAAAATATTACCTTGTATGAGGCGGTGACCTACCGCGACTGCGTCGGTGAGGCCAAAAAATCGCAAGAACTTTTTGATCTGTATAAGAAGCAGGAAGAAAGCGAGCAAATCCCATTACAAGGATTGTAAGAAGTGCAAAAAGTACGGAAACAACGGCGCCAATAACAAGGCTTTGTGGAAGGTAATACAGAACGACTGTATGATCTCCTTTGGGGATCCACATTCCCTTCTGCTTTATGTTTACCGGAAATATGTTCGTTTCCTTGCCGTCTACGGTCGCGTGCCACCCGGGATAATAGGTGTCGGCTACGACGAGGATCGAAGGCGCCGGATTCTGTCGTATCGCAATTACTATCCGCTCGTCTTGGCTGCTTCTTATGGATACGACGCCGGGTTTTTCTACGGTTGGATAGGAAACGGGCTGTTCCAGAAGCACGGTTGAGCCGGCAACAAACGACGGATCTTTCATTTTTTGGGCGGCTTCTTGGGCTGTCGTCGCCCAGGCGGCGGATGATGCTATATAAGCCTTTGGTACTGCATGGGGGTTATCAAAAAGATTGATGCTTTGGGAGTCATAGGAAAACGACGCATGGGATGTAAGACCTGTTTGCGTAAGCGGTACGGTGCTTATGACGCTTGAGACCGCAAACAGGTTGAGAAGTTTTGAGCCGAAATCGCTGATCGTTGCCGCGTGTATATCACTGGTAATTGAGGCATCAATCAAACTGTTTATGACCGTTGACCTTCGAAGTGATCTGCCGGCATTTTCCCGGAAGTTGGCGACGCCCCACAGAAGATTTTTATCGGGCCCAAACGCATTTCGAAGCATATCGTATGGTCTTGTGTCTTGCCAACCCTTTTTCAGGTATGTGGCATTGTGCGTGGTTTCGGCGCCCAGCGTCAGAAGATAGCCTTGTTTTGGGATAAACTCCAAAAGCGTTGGAGGACGAGTCCACTGGGAGGCAGGTACAATTGCATGATAGGTTTGCCACACGGAAAAAATTTGGGCAACGTGGAGGATAATAAGTATCGCGATGACAAAGCGCCAAAAGCGAGGGGAGCATGTCTTGTTTATGGAATCAATAGCTTTGACACTTAAAACAATAAGGCTCATGATAAAGAGCCATATAAATCTCGAGGGAACACGGAATATGCTAAATGGCCAAAATGAATAGATAAGATAGAGCGGGGAGTTTCCTCCGGTTGCAAGAAGAAAAGAGACGACAAGTACCCCTACAAAAAAGAGTACGTCGCCTGTGGCTCGAGGTTTTTTTGTCTTCCGAAGAAAAAAGAAAAGGGTGGCTAGGATGATAGCGATAAGTGGGACTATGCCGATGTAGGCGGTGTTTTCCCAAAATATACTCCCGCCAAATGCGTAAAAAGGCGGGTATGTGCCGAGTTTTGGGTTGCCTAAGGCAAAGGGGTCAAGGAGCGTTTTTAGGTGGACCAATGGATACGAAAAAAGCGTTGCCGTATCGGCGCTAAATCCTTTTGATCCCTGGATAGTGGTCAGAAATTCGTTCGATGGAAGAAGTTGGATCGCCGATAACCCAAATCCCAAAACGAGCGCAATGATATATTGGATAATCGCGAATAGTTTCTTCTTCTTGGCACGAATGATCCACGCGACGTATGACGTGAGAAAAAGAAGGGTGATAAATACGGTTTGCGGAAACCCAATGATGAGTTGCTGCGACAGGGTTACGGCGAGAATCCCGACAACCGTCCATGAGTATGTTTGGGTAAGGAGGTAGGTCATGGCACAGAGTAACGGGAAGAGGCTTAAGCCTTGGATGATACTGATGTGGGTCAGTTGTACGATGCTGTAGCCGGAAAGTGCTGCGGTAATCCCCCCAAAGCATGATGCAAACCTGGTTTGTTTGAGAAGCCGAAGCCAGGCGTACATCCCCCATCCGAGTATTGACAGAGAGAGAACGATGGAGAGATTGTACGCATGTACCGGATCAAATAATTTGTAGAGAATAAGATTCGGTATAAATAGTGCACTCATCCCGCCCTGTGCGTAGATTGGGAATCCCCCGCCCCATTGCGTTGTCCAGAGCGGAATATGGTTTTGTTGCAGGTGAAGCCACAGAAAATATTTTGTAGAGAAGCCTGTTACGGCGTCGCTTAGACCAAAATCCGGGGTAACGATGACGCTTGGTGTGGGATAAAATAACGGAAAAAAGAATGCGCCGACGATAAATAGGATAACTAGGAGAACAAGCGCATCTTTCGTCATACGTCTCATGCCGCAAAGTGTACTCCAGGTTGGTCTTTGTCTGCAAGACGCGATATTTCTTCGCTCGACTTTTTTTGTGAAATGTTAGTATAATTTTTTTAATGCCAAATCCTGAAATCCGACAAAGAGGTGTGTACCATTCGGATTTCGGTATCCGCGTCCCCGGGAATGTTTTATTGCCGGATCGCCTGAAACCCTATCTTTACACAATCGAAAGAACACAATTCGGGGAGGCAGCATTTGCCAGCGGTCATTTTGCTGAAGCGATAGATCTAAAGCTCCTGTTGGCTCTTTATATAGAACATAATCCGGGTATCGATCCGGCTCAGGCCGAAAGAACTGTTTCCCACCTCATAGATGCTGCCGGTATGCCGGTGCGGCATCACTCCCCACCTGTATCTGACGAACGGCCGATGAGTGTGGTGGTGGAGGAATCTGCAGCAGAGGGCGCCCTTCTCCTTCGTCATGTCATGGAACAGAGAGGATTGAACCAGATAGGATTTATAAAAATCGCATCAGCATTTCTGCCGCTTGGCATGTCAGACCCGGTTTTGGAGCGCGCCGGACTGCCAACCAACATACACAAGCGAGAATACCGGATCGCGTGCGCAGGGTGGGTGGCTGCCTTCATCGATGCGCTCACAGATCCGGAGCTTTACGGCCAGGATGGGGTTATTCTGTCACTGGAGCCTCTGGGCGCACTTATACAACCGCTTCATTTCAGAGAGCAACTTGCCGTTGCCGCGATCTACGGCGATGCAAACATAGCAATGTACGTAAATCCGAAATATTATAGACCACTTGCCTGGAGAATCCGTTTTATCGATGATGGCGGTGCGACGAAATTGGCGACGAGGTATTCACATGTGGGTACGGTTGATCAAGAGATGGTTGAACGACTGCATATCGAATTCGGCGAAGGAGGGAGAGAAATTGCGAGTGTATCTCCAGAAGCAATAACTTCAGCGATTCGTCGTCCTGAGGGAGATACTAACGCAACTATGGATCCTAATGCTACGGTGCAGTTTTTGTCGGATAAAACGCCGGATGTGCATCTGGATATCCTTGAGGATCTGTTAGCTATTAATCCAGCTGCTAGCCTTGCGCATATCATAATTCACGATCCAAGTAAACTTGTGAACACACTTATGAATAAAGCTATTGCTGCGAAAGCGGGGTTACGCCGTAAATTGCCACAGGCGTTTTTAGCAGGATTACCGCGTCCCAAGTTTATGCTCGATACAATGCGCATGGCCAACGGGAGCTCGGCAACAACTCCGTCCAAGATGCAGCATATGGCAGTAAACAATTTGATTCATCCCCATGGGATAGGCGAACTCGTGGCGCCAGGAATAGGCGCTGTCATAGCTGCTATTACCTATATGTACCAGTGATCGCTTCTTGACAGATGCCCTCTCTCTCATCGACACTGGGAGTATGGAGTACGTGTCTGTGGCAGCTATCGGTCTTGCGATCGGGTCGTTTCTCAACGTGCTTATTGATCGACTCCCCGTGGGACAAACGGTATTGTGGGGTAGGTCCCACTGTGATCATTGCCGGAAAACGCTCCGGTGGTATGAACTTATTCCCCTATTCTCATTTATCGTCCAAAAAGGAAGGTGCCGAAGATGCCATACACCGATTTCGATTCAAAATCCCCTCGTAGAAGTCGCGGCGGCGTTGGGCTTTATCGCATTATTTTATGTATTTTCCACAAATCCCGTCCTCTTGTTTTCTTCGTATCTCATTTATTGTTCACTCTTTGTCATATTCGTTGCTGATATAAAAACGCAGATAATCCCCGACAGTATGATTGTTGTTGGTGTCATCGGAGTCGTCATAGAGTTGTTGTATCGCTTCGGTTTATCTTCTGCCCTGTTACCCTTTTTGCTGTCTGCAGCGTGCGGGTCGCTCTTTTTTTTATTCTTATGGCTTGTCACGAAAAGACGCGGGATGGGACTAGGAGACGTAAAATTAGTATTTCTGATGGGATTGCTTTTGGGTTATCCGTCCATTGTTGCCGCCCTGTATGTAGCGTTCTTGACGGGTGCACTCCTCAGTGTCATACTGATTTTAAGGAGGGAAAAAACGCTCAAAAGCAAAATTGCGTTTGGACCTTTTTTAATCGGCGGGTTAGCGATAGCCGTCTTATTTGGTCAAAAGATTCTTGTTTTATGGAGGATGATCCTATGAGAGAAACGAAAAAAAGAAAAGGTTTTACGCTGATGGAGCTTCTTATCGTCATTGCTATTATCGGCATACTCATATCCATGGGCGTCGTGTCGTTTTCATCAGCCCAAAAAACAAGCCGTGACAGTAAAAGAAGAGCGGATATGAAAGCGATCCAAAACGCCTGGGAGCAATATAATTCGGACAATAACGGATCGTATCCAGCTAGCTGCAGCGTTTCTGCTACCTATTTGCCCGCCGGATTACCGACAGATCCTAAAACAGGATGGCCGGCATATGTGGGTACGTGCAGCGCCAGCTCGTATTGTTATTGTGCGAGTTTGGAATCGGGTGTGGGGAATTCGTCGAGTTCAAATTGTGCATATGGGAGTGGTTCGTGGTTTTGCGTCAGCAGTCTCCAGTAGTAGGTGATCTATGGCAAGGCACAACAAAGGTTTTACATTGCTTGAGCTTCTGGTATCAGCGACCATTATCGTGGTATTGACGGTGATCGGTATGGTTTCCTATAGTTCCGTCAATAAACGTTCGCGCGACGTGAAACGAAAAAGCGATTTAGAGCAAATTCGATCAGCTCTTGAGATGTATCGCGCAGACAATGGGTATTACCCGGCCCCGCCCGAGAGCACAGGAGGATTTGGTTCCGTAAGTGCTCTTTCGTCTATTTTGGTTTCGACGTATATGCCAGCAGTTCCCACAGACCCAACCGACCCGAAACTGGATTATTGGTATACCGTCACGAACCTATTAAGCGGGCAATATTATGGGTACTGCGTGTGCAGTCAGCTGGAAACGATAACTGCGCCATCAAGCACGTGCACCGCAGTGTCGATTCCCGCCGGAAGCTGCAATTACGGTTTGAAGAGCCCATGAAAGATGGTTTTACCCTCATTGAGCTTATTGTCGCGGTCACAATTTCTCTTGTCGTAACCGGAGTCATTATCGCCAATTATAATACCTATAGTGACAATCAGGCCCTCAAGCAGGCTGCTCTCACGCTAAAAAACGATTTTCGTTTTGCACAAGGAAAGGCATCCGCCGGATTAAAACCGACAGAGGCCGGTGTCATCTGCACGACGCTCAATGGTTGGACTGTGACGTTTACCGTATCAGCGTATACTCTTCAGGCAAATTGTGTGGAGGGCGCCGTCGGTAGCGTTACGACAATGGCGTTGCCGACTGGACTCTCGTTTGCTTTGCCTCTTCCGCCGGCGATAACATTTAAAGTGTTAGCCAGCGGAACGACACTCGCCGCCTCGCAAACTGTCACACTCGTCGGTCGATTGAAGAATTACGCCATACAGGTGACTCCTAGCGGAGACATCAACGACTTGGGTTTTCAATAGTATTACTACTCTCTATGCGTACGTTTTATAGACAGGGTCAGACCATCGTAGAGGCAATTGTCGTTATTGCGGTCGTCGTCATACTTACCACGGGTGTAATTGCTGGAACGACGGCTTCGCTTCGTTCGGCACAAGATGGACGCGTGAGAACGCAGGCAATTCGTTTCGCCCAGGAGGGCGTTGAAATACTCCGGACACTCCGTGATGAAAATTGGACGACATTTTATCAACATACAAATCAAACATGGTGTCTAGGAAGTGACGGTATTCTCACGGCAGCAAGTGGTGGTGCGTGTTCTCCGAATATTACCACATCGGAAGGAACAAATCTTACCCGTAAAGTGACTCTGACATGGAATGATCCAACGATAATAGCGGGGGTCAACGTGAGTTATCCCATTACCGATACCGTCGCTCGATCGGTTTTGGTGACGACATATTTAACGCAATGGAAATAAAAAAACGGGAGGAAACAGTATATGGATACCATATTTGGGGCACATAAAAAAATAGCAGGATTTACCCTTTTAGAAACATTGATTACCGTTGGTATTATTGGGATGGTTGGAGTACTCATCTCACAGGTTTTTTTTACGACGACGCGGACAAATACGAAAACGGAGCTGGTGAAAGATGTAAAGCAGAACGGCGATTTTGCGTTAGAGTCCATGCAGCGCACCATAAGAAACAGTCTTGCGATTCAAACAACGTGTAGCCCTGCCCCCGGTACGACATCCTCATCTATAGATGTTCAAAATCCCGACGGGACGATGACTACCTTTGGTTGTGCATTTGATACCAGCGCGAACGCGACGCGGATCGTCGCGACGACCTCTGCCGGATTGCAATATTTGACCAGTACCAACGTGTCGCTTGGAGGGACTTCGTGTAGCGACCCAAATAATACGCTTGCGTTTGTCTGTACGTCGTATCCGGATCAACCGTCGTCCGTTGATATCCAGTTTCGTTTGAGCCAGAAAGGGACCCCGGTAGATCAGTATGCGGTAACGAGTATTTCGTTTGAGACGACGGTAGTTCCACGGAATTAGTCTTGCGAAACATACCTAATGCCTCTACAATAAAATGAGACATGAAAGTACGCGATGTGGGTAAACAAAGTGGTCAGGTTGTCCTTATTACGCTGCTCGTCTTGACGATCGCTACGACCGTCGCGCTCTCTCTTATTTCCCGTACGACGACCGATACCTCCATTACCAATCAAGTTGAAGAATCGAGTCGCGCGTTTAGTGCTGCGGAAGCTGGTATAGAAGAAGCGCTGAAGATCGGAGTTGGTACATCTCTCCCCACTGCTATTATCGGTTCTCCCGATGTTTCCTATAGTGTATCCATGGCTTCTATCGGTGGAGCTGCGGGGGCGTATCAGTTTCCTCGGAAAACGCTGAAAGATACGACCGAGACCGTATGGCTTGTCGATCATCAGAGTAGCGGTGCCCTAGCGGAGCCGCTATCGCCAACGTACGTATCGCCAAGTATCGATATATGCTGGAGCAGTGAGTCAACGACGCCTGCTCTTGTGGTGACCGTGCTTTATAGGGAAAGTAGCGACGGAAGCTATCGGATTTTGAAAGGTGCGTATGATCCGAATAGTTCCCGTACTTCGGCCAATAAGTTTAGTGCGCCGACTGCGTCAACGGGAGGCTGTAGTGGCACCACCAATACCACCTATAGAGAAACGTTTACCTTTAATGCGCTTAATCCGAGTGTTGATCCGGCGACCGATACGCTCATTGCTCTTCGGCTGCGCCCGATCTATAGCGATGCGACGCTTGCGGTAAATGCCGTGATGGCTCTGCCGCTTCAGGGAAATCGTATAGAGTCAACGGGATCAACGCAGACGGGCACAAACAGAAAAATTGTTGTATTTCAGGAATATCGTGCTCCCGCAAGCATGTTTGACGCCGCCATATACAGTTATAGCCCGCTTGGAGGTACATTTGGTCACTAATTGACAGCATGTTTTTCTGCCTATGACAACAACCCTGGGACTCGATATTGGATCGCACACGACAAAGCTTATAGAACTTGCCCATGACAATACGCAGGCGGTCCTTTTGGCAGCCGGCAGTACGCCTACTCCGCCCAAAGCCCTCAATTCTTCACTTCCTGCCGATACGGAAGCGATAGCAGTTGCCGTGAAACAACTTATAAAAGGAACAGGTGCAAAATCCCGCAATGTCAACATTGCGCTTCCCGAATCCAAGGTGTTTACTCGGGTTATCGAGGTGCCACAGCTTTCCTCCCGTGAGCTCACGTCCGCGATTCGATGGGAAGCAGAACAATATATTCCCTTGCCTCTTGATCAAGTCAACGTTGACTTCACCATTCTCCGAGAGAGCCAAGAGACCGGGACAAATAAAATGGAAGTATTGCTCGTAGCGGCTCCCAAGGCGCTTTTGGATAAATATCTTACGATCATGGAACTATCTGAGCTCACGCCGATCGGTGCAGAAACGGAAATCATCGCGACATCCCGGGCAATTGCCCGATCAATTCCGAACGTCAAAGCGGTTATGGTGGTTTCCCTTGGAGCTCAAACGACCGATATCGCCATTTTGCGAAGCGGTATTCTTGCATTTACGAGATCCGTGAGTGCCGGTGGGGATGCCCTCACTCGAGCAATAGCCCAGAATCTTGACTTTAACAACACGCAGGCAGAGGAATACAAAAAAACGTACGGAATGCAGAAGGATAAGTTAGAAGGGAAAATTATTACCGCTACCAAACCCATTATGGATACGATTGTCAATGAAATACGGCGTGCAATCGCTTTTTACGATGAAAAATACAAAGATGTGCACGTTGAGACGTCTTTATTATGTGGCGGCACAGCGCGATTACCCGGCATGATTGTCTATCTTGCTGAAGCGCTGGGATTTGAAGTGCAACTTGCTAATCCCTGGATTGGGATTACGAAGGACCCGCGATTTAATGTGCTTAATACGGAGGGCCCAAACTTCAGTGTTGCGGTGGGACTTGCGCTTCGATAAGAATGAAAGACGGATTATTATGGCTACATCGCCGGATACGATAAATCTCATTCGGACCAAAACGGGTAATTCCTCACAAGTTGAGGCTGTTGAGGCCAGTCTTCGAAATACGGCATTTATCGGGGTAGCACTCTTTGTCTTCGTAGGTGTCATTACCGGACTTACGTATATATATTTTTCCTTCCAACAGCAGTCACTCACCGATACCAAAAATCAACTCGTTCAACAGGTAAACAATAGCCAAGCGAAAGAAGGCCTCCTTCTTTCCATAAAGGCACGAACACAGACCGTTGCCAAGGCAATGGCAAATCAACGACCGTGGGCGAGATTACTGGATAACATCTCATCTATTGTCAGCCCGCCAACGCTCGCTTCTGTAGCCGTCGACGAACGAAACAAAATAGTGGTCGTTATTCGAACGGTGACCGTGGACCAGTTGGTGCACATTGTTGAAGCATTCATTAAAGAGGCTCAGGATAATAGGATACGGGCTCCACAAATTCTCTCATTTCAGCTTGATAAGACCGGAGAAGCGCAAATATCTATCTCGTTTACCGCTATTTTTTAACACTATGGTGAATTATAAACGATTTGTTCGCTCATACAGAGGCATCATTATATCTCTTGTGATCATTATTGGTGTCATTATCGGTGCGATTGCGGGTCTGGTGCCGGTAATCCAAAAAATATTCGCGTTACAAAGCGAAACTGCGTCATTGTCATCGGACGTTTCGCTTCTGCGCACCAAATTGAATTATCTGGATCAACTGGACGAACCAACGCTCAAAAGCTATCTTGTGGAACTGGCTGCGGCAGTGCCGCCTGACAAGTCGCTTTCTTCGCTTTTTGGCACGATTGATGGACTGAGCGCAAGAACGGGTGTTGCCGTGAGCGAGTTTACCGTTCTTAGTGCCGGGTCTATCGCCTCAGAAGCCGCCAAGCAGCAAACGCAAGAAGAGAAAAAAATCGGGAGCAACTTGCTACCGTTTACCGTAAAGGTGATGGGTGGGTATGATCAAATTCGAAATTTTTTGGACCAATCCGTCGGTGTCCGACGCTTTTTCCGGGTTCGCAACTTTGATATCTCATTTGCCGATGTGACAAGTATATCGGTGCGGATGGGTATGGATGCATTTTATTTGCCATTTCCGACGAATTTGGGGTCGGTGCAGGAGCAACTCCAACCGCTTACCGAAGAGGAGCAGAATCTTATTACGAAGGTAGCAAATTTGCCCCTTCTCGGGCAAACAGTGAGTGTTACTTCCGGTATGCAACCGAGCGTCTCATCAAAAGCTGACCCGTTTTCACCGTAGTACGAGTTTCGCATTGTGTCGGGTCCTGCCTCGGGTTGTCTTCCTGTCACGCGGCGCTGTTGGTCGGCACGCCGTGATTCTCGCATCGTCAAGGTCCAGACCGATATCTCTCCATCAACTTCACTAGTCAAAGCCGTGACGATGCTTCGAAACGGCATGCCTCCCCGCGCCTTTCCCTCGCTCGTGTCACCCGAAATACAATATAGCAAAATTCGTATCTAACTGGCTTTACGAGGTGCGTGTCAGATCGGGTCGTCGTCTCTTTGTCCGTTTCTTCGCTTGCTCGCGGCGCCACAACGCGATGGCTTTGTGATTGCCGGAAAGAAGAACAGAAGGGACAGATACCTTATTATACGTTGCGGGTCTTGTGTATTGTGGATATTCCAGAAGTCCCGTGGGATTTGCGAATGATTCATCTGTGGTGGTGTTGGGTTTTGGGAGTACACCAGGCAGCAGCCTTGCGACGCTGTCTACGATAACCATTGCGGGAATTTCTCCTCCGGTTACTATATAATCGCCGATAGAAATCTCTTCATCAACAAGCGCCCGAACACGTTCATCCACTCCTTCATAGTGACCGCATATCAAAATAATATGTTCATAACCGGACAATTTTTTTGCTTCTTTTTGCGTGTACGGCGTTCCCTGGGGGTCTAAAAGAATGGTACGCGTCGACGCATGTAGATGGAGTGACTTGGCGTGTCGGAGAGCACGATCAAGGATGTCGACGCGAAGAATCATTCCCTGTCCCCCGCCATAGGGGTGATCATCTACTGTTTTATACGAGCCTTCGGAAAAATCACGGATATTTATGTATGAAATATTCAGATGGTGCTGGCTTTGCGCCCGTTTAACGATAGAACAATCAAACGGACCCTGGAATATTTCGGGGAAAAGCGTAAGGATGCTTATGTACATATCTATGCTTCTTTGGGGTGATCCTCGGCGAGCATGACGTCGACATAGACATTGTGTTTTGTTGCCATGAGCTTGATGAGATCCCGAAGGGCTTTTATAATTCTTCCGCTTTTCCCGATAATTTTACCCATATCCTCCTGGTGGGCGTGGATAACGAGGACCGTCCGGGCTTCTTCTTTGGTTTCCACGACATCGACATCATCCGGGTGATCCACAAGCTCTTTGACGAGATAGAGAAGCGTGTCTTTCATAGAGCAATTATTTGAGGAGATTTTCTACAGCAGGGCTTATTTGGGCACCCTGTTTCCTCCAGTGCTCGACTCGGTCTTTTTTTATGGAAATCTGTGCGGGTGTAACGAGCGGATTATAGTATCCCAGTATCTCAAGCGCGCGTCCGTTTCTCCTTTTGCCCTCTTCAATGGCGACCACGCGGTATGATTTTCGGTTTGTCGTGCCAGTTTGCGCTAATCGTATTTTTAACATGCTAGTGATGATATCATGTTTTTCCTATCTTCTCAAGGGCGTCTGAGGCTGCCGCTTGCTCTGCTTCCTGCTTTGATTTACCGCTTCCTTGCCCTAAAACCTTATCCCCGGCAACCGCTTGGACCCAGAAAGTTTTTGCGTGGTCCGGCCCTTCGCTTTTTACTACCTGGTAGATAGGTGAAATGCGGGATTTCTGTTGAACGATTTCCTGAAGCAAGCTTTTGTAATCGACGTACGCTTTATTTTCGATGATCTCTTTTGCGTGTGGAAAAAGGTGTGCGTTCAGGAAATCTTTAGCGGTTTGGATGCCGCGATCGAGAAATATTGCTCCGAGCAGTGCTTCGAAAACATCGGCGAGTAAGCTTGGATTCGTTCGTCCGCCCGATGCTTCTTCGCCGTGGCTAAGAAGTAATAAATCACCGAGGTGTAAGGCTCCGGCTATTGCCGCAAGACTTTGTGTTTTTACGAGACTTGAGCGAACGTTGGTAAGCGTTCCTTCGGGATATTCCGGATACGTCGTATAGAGATAGTGGGACGTGAGAAACGATAACACCGCATCACCCAAAAATTCTAAGCGTTCATTGGATTTTTCAATGTGTTTTGCCTCGTTGAGGTACGAGCGGTGAATAAATGCCCGCTTGAGTAGTTCTTGGTCGGTAAATGTGATACCCAGCGTTTTTTGCAAGTCAGTGAGAGTCATGCGTACTCCTTTAAAATGGTGCCGAGAGCTCCGTTTACAAATTTCGGACTGTTTTCATTGCCGAATTCCTTGGCAAGTTCGATTGCTTCATCGATAATGACTTTTGGCGGCTCTTTTTTCTTTACCGTCAGCTCATAGACCGCCAAGCGGAGGATAGCTAAATCGATTTTGGCTATTTTATCTATTCCCCATTCAGGTGCAGCGATATGAATTTTTTCATCAAGTTTCTTTGCATGGAGTAAGATATCGGCTATTTCGGGATCAGCGGGGTTTTGTGAAAAACTGAAGGAGAAAAGCCTCTGCATGAGGTCAATTCGTTTCTGGTGTCTCGGGTCTCGTGCGGTTTTCATGCAACATAGTTGCTAATTGCTAATTGATAATTATGAATTATCACCTATCAACTCTCAACTATTTTTTCTTTTCTTTTTTGATCTTTGGTTTTATAACCTCTTTTCCATTGTAATAGCCGCATGATGGGCATACCCTGTGGGGTAATCGCGGTTTGCCGCAATTGGGGCACGCAAATAATCCCAATACGCGTAAATGTATAGCGGCTTTTCGTTTGCCGCCTCTCCTTGTGCTATGTCTGCGTTTTGGTAATGGAGCCATACGATAAAAAATTCCAAAATCCTAAATCCAAAATTCAAAACAAACTCAATTTTGGGCTTTGGATTTTAATCACGAACACTTGCCCCTATTGTACTCTTTTTCAGCTTTTCTCTCAAGGGGGCAAACACCGAAAGCGTAGCGTCTTTTTGCGCTATTTCCTGTAATACGTCGTGTGTTTGGGTGATGGTTTTCGTATCGGTAAATGAGGCGACCTTCAAATTCGGTATCCCGTGTTGCCGTGTACCAAAAAGTTCGCCCGGCCCGCGGAGTTTCAGGTCTACGTCAGCGAGGACCGGACCGCTGTAGATGGTTTCCAGCGCCTTGAGTCGCCGAAGCGTGAGCTCTTCCTCACTTTCCGTAAACAGGAGACAGTAGGATGCAAGGTTGCCTCTCCCCACGCGGCCTCGGAGTTGGTGGAGTTGTCCTAATCCAAAACGATCGGCGCCTTCGACGATCATAATGGTGGCATTGGGGATATCGATACCGACTTCCACAACAGGGGTAGCGACGAGCATGTCGTAGGTTTTATCCCGGAATTTAGAAAGCACAT
This sequence comes from uncultured Gammaproteobacteria bacterium, assembly GCA_964582845.1. Classification (GTDB taxonomy): domain Bacteria; phylum Patescibacteriota; class Microgenomatia; order UBA10105; family UBA927; genus CAZOTW01. The sequence goes on along the minus strand of CAZOTW010000016.1, from coordinate 8,759 downwards.
CTGTTTTTTCTTTGGGCTTCATGCGGCCGTGCAATAAACCGATGTGAAAGTGCAGAAAAACCTTTTGAACGTGTTCGTATTCCTTGGTCACTGCTTTGACGTCGATTAGGCTTTCCGATTCTTCTATAAGAGGGCAGATCACAAAGGCTTGGCTGTTACTCTCCTTCAGCTGCTTCGTCACCCAAAGGTAGGCGCTATCCCGCTTGCCCGTTGGTACGACCCAGGTTTTTACTTTTTGTCTTCCTTTGGGCATTTCCGTTAACGAAGAAAGATCGAGATTGCCAAAGATGGTTTTGGCTATGGTCCTCGGTATGGGGGTCGCGGTCATCGTTAAAAGATGCGGTATTTTCCCTTCTTTATTTTTTTCTAAAAGTTTTGCCCGCTGTTCTACGCCAAAGCGATGTTGTTCATCGATGATAACGAGTCCTAAGGAGTCAAATGTGAGCGATTCCGAAAGGAGTGCATGGGTACCGATGATGACGGATGGTGTGTGTATTGCGTTTTTGATAAGGGCGGTTTGAGCGGTCGGCGTATGCTTAGGTAGGGATTTGATATTGCCGGTTTGGAGAGCAACAGCGATATGTAATGGCTCAAGGAGTGTTTGTATAGTATGGTAATGTTGCTCCGCGAGAATTTGCGTCGGTGCCATAAGAATGGACTGCATGCCGTTTCGAAACGCGATGTACATGGCTATTGCCGCGACGACTGTTTTTCCCGATCCCACATCACCTTCCAATAGCCGGTTCATGGG
>CAZOTW010000016.1:0-7998 GCA_964582845.1 uncultured Gammaproteobacteria bacterium | reverse complement strand
CCGGACCCTCTTCAGATCGACAAAGAAGTTGTCATCCAGTAGAAATATGCCCGAAAAATTGCAAATCCTCGCTCATTTCCCGAAGGGCCGTTTGCTGATCATGGGTTAAGACAAACGGCAACGCATCGATAAACGAGGTTACGTCGCTTGTCGGAATGGACAAGGGATAGGACTGTTGGGTGGTTTCCCGCACGCGTTTTTGGTCGTACGAGCGGACTTGCAGAGCGAGTAACTCGTCAAAGGCTAGCCGGTGTCGGGCGCGCTCGGCTTCCTCTAGGTTATCCGGAAAATGGACTTTGCCAAGCGCCTCACGGATGCCCATGAGATGGTGTTTTTCGATAATCGGCAAAGGGAGATATTCCGCAATTTTTGGTAACAGAATCTCGAGGACATACGCAATTCTCCCGCGAAGCCATTTTGATGATACGCCTTCGGTTTCCGGATAAATCGGGACAAGCCGTCCAGTGTGGAGGGACGGCGACGAGTCATTGGTTGCGGAAACGATTTCATATTGCGGTGAGTTCATGACGACCTTCGTCCCGAACCACGTGATGTTTCCGGATAGATGAAGCATGTCGCCCGGGTGAATGACCCGCAGTAGATATGGTTGGTTAAACCATATGACGGTGAGTTTTCCCGTGTCATCGGACACGCGTGCCTCCTGTACTTTTTTGCCGGTTTTCGTGTAGAAGTTGCGGAATGTTTCGACGGCTCCGCTTACGGTGACCGTCTCTCCCGGCTGGACGCGGCCTATTGGCGACACCAGGGAAAAGTCATCATATCGAAACGGCACGTGGTACAGGAGGTCCTCGATAGTGAGAATGCCTAAATTGGCAAGTCTGGCGGCCATGGCCGGTCCCACGCGGGGAAGAAAACGAACGGGAGTATCGAGTGAGAGATCCATGAGGAGATTATACCTCTTGATAAATCCAAAGCACAAAGCTCAAAATCCAAAGTAAATTCCAATCTCTAAAATAAAAACGTTTGAAATTTGGAGCTTTATCATTTGAACGTATTTTGGATTTAGGATTTTGAATTTTTATCTTAGAGATAGCAGCGGTAAGAACGATGTGGCAATAAGAGCAAGTGACGCCATGACAACAACCACTTTCCAGAATTTCTCGTGTTTTCGAAAAAAGTTCATATTATTTATTAGATTCTACAAATTTTATAAATGAACATTTACCTACTTTTATAATATCTCCGTCTTTCAGGTTAATTATAGCATTTACATCAGTATATTTTTTGCCATTAATATCAACCGCTCCAGCAAGAATATTTCGTCTGGCATCTGATCGGCTTGGGGCAAGTCGTAGGTCTTTTAATGCAACGAGATCAATGAGTTTAATTTTGTCATGATAAGGGACAACTGATATTGGTACTTCTTCGATATATGCTTTTGATAAATCTTTTTTTTGAAACCGCAATTCGAAATCTTTTTGTGCGCTATTGGCGGCATCGGGATTGTGTAATTCGGAAACCATTTGATGGGCGAGTTCTTTTTTCAGACCCATGGGGTTTTCTTTATTCGTCAATCGTTCTTCAATTTTTTTGATCGCATCCATGCTCATATTGGTTGCGAGGGTAAAATACTGGACGATCAGCTCATCACGGAGTGACATCACTTTACCAAACATATCGTTGGGTTCGTCATCCAGCCAAATGGCATTGTCCCAGGTTTTACTCATTTTTCTGCCGTCCGTTCCTTCCAAAAATCCATTGGCAATAATGAACGATTCTTTATTTCGTAAATCTTTCATGAGTGCTCGCCCGGCCTGCATGTTAAACGTCTGATCCGTGCCGCCGAGCTGTATATCGGTGTCCATAAAGTAGCTGTCAAAACCCTGCATCACAGGGTAGAGAATTTCATGGAGGCCAACCTTTTTACCTTCGGTAAGACGTTTTTTGATGAGTTCCCGCCCGAGGAAGTCTCCGGCTGAAAAGTGTTGGCAGAGTTTAATAATGTCAGCGAATGCCAGAGGCTTTAACCATTCACTATTAAAGTGAACCTTCACCCGAGAAAAATCCAAAACTTTTTCCGCCTGCTTTTTGTAGGTTTGAAAATTTGCCTGAATCTGTTCCGTCGTCAACAACGGCCGCTCGCTATCCTTGTCTGATGTGTCTCCGATCAGCGCGGTAAAGTCGCCGATTAAGAATGTCACGTTGTGCCCCAGGAGCGCAAATGCGTTGAGTTTCCGAAGTGGCACGGCATGACCGATGTGGATTTTTGTCGCGGTTGGATCGATGCCGAGATAAATATTGAGCTTTTTACCGCTCCCCAACAGCGCCCGCAGTTTTTCTTTATCGGGTATAATATTTTCTACCCCACGCGTTAATAATTCCTCAATTGCATCCATAATAGCCTCCTTACTATACCATAGTTTGTTAGCCATGAGTAGACAATTTTTGCAAATTTCAGGTAGAATGATTCTATGTACGAATTGTTTCAAAGTAGGCAGTTACGTCGCAAACTCGGGTTCCATAAAGTCGGTATGAAGACGTGGGCGACGATTGCAATGGTTGTATTTGTCGGCCTCGTCGTTTCTTCTCTCTTTGTCGGACTTCTTTTTGCCTGGTACGCCAAAGATCTTCCCCGTCCCGATAAAGTACAGCGGACCGAGGGATTATCTACCGTTATCCTCGACCGCAACGGTCAAACACTGTATGACATCTATGAAAGTCAAAATAGGATTCCCGTGAAATTTGAAAACATTCCCGATTCCCTGAAAAAAGCGACGGTTGCTATAGAAGATAAAGATTTTTATAAACATCAGGGGTTATCCACGACCGGTATTATCAGGGGTCTTATAGCCTGTTTTATCGTCCGTCACTGCGAAGGAGGGTCGACGCTCACACAACAATTGGTGAAAAATGTGCTCCTCACCAACGAGCGTACCCTTCCCCGAAAAATAAAAGAAGCCATTTTGGCAATCCAAATCGAACGCAAATACACGAAGGACCAAATTTTGCAGATGTACTTAAATGAGGCGCCCTACGGAGGTACGGCAGTGGGCGTGGAGTCTGCGGCGCAGTACTATTTCGCCAAACCCGCCAAGGAGTTAAATAGCCTTGAGAGCGCGATCCTGGCCGGGTTGCCCCAATCGCCCAGTGTGTACTCCCCTTTTACCGGTCAGCCGAAAGCGTACATCTGGCGGACGCAGCAAGTGCTTCGCCGCATGCGGGAAGACGGGTATATGACCCAAACGCAGGAAGCAGATGCCCGCAATCAATTAGAAAAAGCCCAGTTTGCCTCCGACGCAAACAGCTTGCGTGCTCCGCATTTTGTGGCATATGTCAAAGATCAATTGGTAGAGAAATTCGGATCAAAGACGGTGGAAGGAGGCGGCCTCAAGGTGACGACGACGCTTGACTGGAATATACAGGATAAAGCCCAGACAATTGTCAAAGAGGAAGTAGATAAAGCAAAATATTTGAAGGTGAGTAATGGGTCGGCAGTGGTCTTGGATCCAAAGACTGGCGAAATTCTCGCGATGGTGGGTTCGAAAGATTACAGTGCTACGGATAGTAGCGGCTATAAATTTAATGTCGCAACCCAAGGGCTGCGCCAGCCAGGGTCAACGATCAAACCCATTACCTACGCTACGGCGTTTAAAAAAGGATACACGGCTTCGACGCTCCTTGTGGATGCGGATACGAAATATCTTTCCGGTGATCCGAAACACCCTGAATATGAACCGAAAAATTACGACGGCAAATTCCGTGGTCCTATTCAACTACGTTTCGCACTGGGAAATTCCATCAATACCATTGCGGTCAAAGTGAGTGCTCTTGTGGGTATTAAAGATGTCCTCCGTACCGCATACGACATGGGTTTGTCGACGCTTGAGCCCACGGACGACAACCTGAAGCGATTGGGATTATCTTTGACACTGGGTGGCGGTGAGGTGACACTTCTTGATCTCACCCACGCGTTTGGCGTTTTTGCTACGGACGGATATACCCAGGATGTCGTTTCGGTACTCAAAGTAGAAGATCCCAAAGGCACCGTGCTTTATGAGCATAAACCGGTCGCTCCCCGTCAGGTATTGGCTCCCGACGTATCGTATCTTATTTCTGATATTCTTTCCGATAATGAGGCAAGGAAGGACACGTTTGGCGCGCGTTCAGCGCTTCTCATTAGCGGCAAAACGGTCGCCGTAAAAACCGGTACCACCGATGATAAACGCGATAACTGGACGGTCGGCTATACGCCTTCCGTCGTTGTGGGAACGTGGGTTGGGAATAACGACAATACGCCGATGAATCCAGCACTTGCCTCCGGTATTACAGGGGCCGGTCCCATCTGGAATCGCATTATGACGTACGTGTTACAAAAAAAGAAAGACGAGCCGTTTCCCAAACCCGATTCGATCATTGAACTTACCATAGATGCGTATGGTGGCGGTTTGCCTTTTGACGGGCAACCCACACGGAAAGAACGCTACATAAAAGGCACGGAGCCCACCGGGCCTTCCTCTATTTATCAACATATAAAAGTTTCGAGAAAAGACAACAATAAGTTGGCAAACATCATGGAGATAACTAAAGGCGAATATGATACCAAGCAGTTTATCGTGTTTAGTGAGCAGGATCCGGTTTCCGGTGACGGCAAAAACCGATGGCAGGAAGCGATAGACGCGTGGGCAGGCGGTCAAAGTGATTCTAAGTTTCATCCGCCCAAAGAAACGTATCAAACCTCCGATCAGGTGGCGGTGAGCATAAAAGAGCCCTCGGATGCATCGCGCATAGACAATAATACCATTACGGTCCGCGTGAGCGCCGGAAGCGTCAATGAGGTAAGTAAAATAGAAATACTTGTGGATGGGTCCATGGTGAAAGAGACGTCAGGTGGTAGTTTTTCGGATAGCGTCACCGTTCCCAACGGAAGTCACACGATATCGGCGCGAGCGACAGACAGCAAAGGCAATACGGCGCAAGCGGAAGTGCATATCGGTGTGAACGAGCCATACCAATCCCCCGCCCCGACCCCCACCCCGACCCCATAGTTGGAGCATTACAGCAAGATAATTGATGTAGTATATACTTAGTATATACTACGTATATATCACATCGTATCACCCAATGTGTTTAGTTAGTCCTGTTTGATTCCACCTCCGAGGTGGAATTGGATTGAAAATTCTAAAATTCCATCGTGTCTCCGGGTGGTCTCGTAACACCCAGCTATTTGATTCCACCTCGGAGGTGGAATTGGGTAACACGGGGTCTGGGTAATCCATAATATAAAAATCACTGGTTCGAATTCTGTGGTGGGTACAAAATTAACTATTTACTTGCGGAGGTGGATAGATTGGTTTCCACTTTTGCTGGATGGATGCGGCTACTTTCGAAGCATACGCGTCAACCCGTGCTAGATCCCACGTCTCTCGTTGAGCAAGAGGAATATATTTGATTGCCTCATCGGGACGGGATATAGAAAGACCATCGCCCAAATCGAGTGTCGCTACATGCTTGGGTAGTGCTTTCCACCAGAAGAGTTCGGTTGCTATCTGTTTTCTCATCTCTTGTTCTGTGTTTGGTGGATATAGTCCCTTGTTATCGGAAATCCTCGTTAATATGTGTTTTACGGTAACAAGAATTTTTCGGGATTCGAACTCAGTGAGTCTTTCACTCATAGGCAAATGATAAAGTATCAGTTAAAGAATTACAATTTATGACGAAATGAGTGCGAATTTACGGTAAGATGTGCACATCGGCGTTAACGAACCATATCTATCCCCCCACACTGTAAGATGCCAAGAAGCGTCAACGGGGGGAAAATGATTCTAAAGAGTGAGATATTTTTTCTTTCATTCTTGCCCAAAGCGATGGAACTGCATCAAGGGCATGAAGGTACGCATTAAAAATTTCCATCTCTGACATCTCTCCCAGCTGATGAATAAATTGTTTTTGTGGTTTATCTCCATCTTCCCAAGTCTGTTGAAGGGACCTAGGATCGGCTAGCCCGTCTACATTTTTTCTCTTTTTAGCAAACCAGCGTGTATCAAACGATCGTTTACGCCAGACCCCTTCCCGTGTTATACTAATTTCTTCTGTATAAACAGCGGTTCTACTTTCAACCCCAGTCCACGCATTTTGTTCCTTTTTTGCCAACATAATTCCTACATGTTTAGTCCGTACCATATAGGCCTGAACTTCAGGTACATGTTCCCAGAGATCTTGTGCAAAACGTAAAACCGATAGCGCACGATCAAGCGGACGTTTGCGTTTTCGTTTGCAGTCTACTTTTTTTAATTCTTCAGGCTCAAAATCAGAAGTTAAAGATATAAAAGTATCTTGAAGTTTTACTATGGCAAGTGCACGAAGGTTTTCAATATCAAGTTTCTCGAATGGGATGTGCTCGGCTCGCTGTTCAAGATTCATTGAGTGATTATACTATAAGATACAGATGAATTCAAAGGTTAGAGTTTTACAGCAAGACAATTGATATAGTATATACTACGTATATATCACATCATATCTCCCGATGTGTCTAGCTAGTCCCACACCGGGTGTGGGATATATTGAAAATTCTAAAATTCCATCGTATCTCCGCTTGGTCTTGTAACACCCGGCTGCTTGATTCCACCTCGGAGGTGGAATTGGGTAACGGTGCGAACGAACCGTATCGATCTCCCATCTCCACCCCGACACCGTAGTTGAAAAGCTACATCATGTTGACGTAGCTTGATATAATCCTGCTATGGCAGATCGAGTAGAACAAACGAGAGTTACACGTTTTTCAAGGGAACACAGGAACAAAGCTCGTTTACAACAAATTTTTGAAGATCTTGTGGCAACGGTATATCAAGAAGATGAATCAGAAGTTCGTCGGAATAGTCGCACCGTCCGGACACCTGCCGGGGACATTCACCAGTCCTTTTTTGCGCGGAGAGCCTTCCCTGTTCCCGAGGTAGGAATAGAAACTGTTAATTTTAGAGGATCTTTCGAGTATGCCATAGCTACGGAGGCCGAAGACATACCGGAATACGGCGGATGGGTATTGGAGGCATACAGTAAATATAAAGTCGTTGAGACAAGGAGACACCGAGGGAGATATTTCCCCTCAGCATGTCTTGGGGAACCCGCAGAGGAATTATTTGTAACGTACGATCAGGCAATACTTCAGGCACTTGCCAACCAAACGAGATATTCAATTGTGCATCATCATTTTCTGTGGGGCTTTCCGACAAGGGCGACCCTTGAAGCTGCAGGATATCGCCCTCGGCCAAGCGAACCTACCCGATTGATGGATAAAGTATTTCAACCGCAACAGAACATTCCTGTAATTGGAGCATTACAGCAAGATAATTGATATAGTATATACGTAGTATATACTACGTATATATCACATCATGGTTGCAAAAAAAGAGACACTCTTTGATCGATTTCGTACGAGGCTTGAAGATGTTGTCGGCATTTCACAAAGGCGAAAAGAAGAAACGCTTTTATTTCAAAACCTTACCGAAATAGCTTCACTCCTGGCAGAGCAAAATCAAGGATTGGCTGAGGTGAGGGTAGGAGAAGATGGTGAAATACAGATAGGTCGTATTAACCTCATTACCGGAGTTGTTATTCATAAATTTTTTGTTACCAGGGTTGCTCAGTGCGATGGTATATCCAGGGAAAAAGCAAGAAAAAAAGCAGGGTTATACTCCTACCCTTTATTTGAAGCACTCCGCCAGTTTTCTAACGGTGTAACCAGAGAGCAAGGACTTTTTATATTCGGAGCTCTCCATTCGGAAGGAGAACCCGCAGTGGTAACCCTATGGACTATTGAACATTTTCGCGAAGTCCTTCCGGAAATCGCCTCAGATTTTCTCGAATTTCTGCATACTCCTTCTGCCGGAGCACATATTGCACAATGGTTAGATCAAGAACCGGTAAATGCTGAAGCTTCCGCTCCTGTCACCCTTAGCGAACTCCTTAACTATTAATCATTTCTCAAGTTTAAATGCCATAAACGGTTGCTAATTTCGTGAAAACTTGGATTTCCAGTAA